>JAZRTL010000129.1:0-10568 GCA_045652025.1 Eubacteriales bacterium | reverse complement strand
AATCTATAACGATAACTCCAACCGTGTGGACGGAATGATACTCCCGAACAATTCGGGCGTTAGCTCGTCAATAAGCTATTTTTATGATGCTTTTGACCGCGTTACAAGAAAGATTACCACCGCAGAAAAATCTTTGGTATTTGGAGCGAAGAACATGACAATACAGGAAATTGAGATTTATTTAAAAAAGCACTTTTTCTTAGTATTTAGGTATAATTACGAATACTACACGCTCAAGAGAAGTCGATCCTTGTTTTGTCCCCAGTATAGCTTGATTGCAACAGATGCGTTGCCTCATTGCCGAAATTCATTAGAGGCACTGTGTGAGCAAGTTTATATTAGTAATAGTACTTTGTTGGTTGAAGCTATCAAGCATATAGAAATTCCAAAGTGGGATGACGCTTCTTGGGGAACTTATGAGGCAGTTCGACATAGTGCGATAGTGCATAGAAACGAGATTCATTTCTTATACAACCAAAGAAATTATTGGATAGCGCATACGAATGAAGGATTATCTCATTTAAGCGATGATTTGGGTAACACGCAAAACTTCAATTCTTGCCGTGACTTATTCGAAGAAGCTCGGATTGATGGCAGACCCCTTGAGGATATATGGAAAAATGTAATTGTGGATGCTTGCTAAATCCGAACGTTTTCCAAAAAATATAGAAAACAAACGTATATCCCGCGGCGAACGTTTATACGCTCGCGTTCATTTACGATGAAAAGGGCAACGTTGTTGGGTTCGCTAACCGAAATTTATAAACGCTAAAATAAACAAGAATACCGCCGAGGGTTAGATTTTCCTCGGCGGCTTTTCTTTGCTTATTTTGCGGCGTAAGATATAAAGTTAATTAAAAACAACGTGTATTATATACTTGTTCGGGCGTTAGGGCAAACACTCCGATTCGCAATAGTTACCGTGGTAATTACTATGGACTTTTTTTAAAACCTATGTTATAGTTTGAACGTAGTATTTTAAAGAATTTTGCGAGTTATAATATGTGTGATTTAAAAATCTCGTTTCTAATTAAAGAAATTCCGTTTTATGCATCTTCCCTGTATAACGATAAAAAAAGTATTGAAATCAAGCTCGAGGACGAAGCTTTAAGTTTTGCGGTATGGTATGATTTTCATCCCGAACCGTTGGTGCTTAAAGCTTTCGTTAGGGTTGGCGATAGCATTGACGTTGTTTTGATGAAGCACAGAATAGAGCTTTACGTTAACGAAATTCTTGTTGACGAGGAATGGCCCAACGGCAATCGGTTGTTCGCGTTCGGAGATAATTTCAAATCCGATTCGCAAATTAAAATCGAACCATATTTCCCGTCGAAACAGGAACAGCCAAGCGTTTCTTCCGTGTTCTTCAATGCAGAAGGTTGGAAGCCCGAGGAAAACGTTTTTGTAGGGGACTGTATGCCCTACGTTAAGGACAATGAATACCACGTTCTTTATCTAAAAGACCGTCATCATCATTACAGCAAGTGGGGAATGGGGGCGCACCAATGGTCGCATATTTCCACAAAGGATTTTGTCGAATGGAAAGTTCATCCCATGGCGGTGGAAATAACCGATCCGTCGGAGGGTTCGATTTGTACGGGCTCTTGGATAAGATATAACGAAATCGAATATTTATTTTATACGGTGCGGCGCGGAGGCGCTCTTGCGGCACCGATCCGTCGCAGTATATCGTATGACGGCTATCATTTCGAGAAAGACGCGGATTTTGGATTTGTGCTTCCCGAAAGGTACGATCGCGCTTGCGCACGAGATCCGAAAATAATAAAGAGCGCCGACGGCGTTTTCCATATGATTTTAACAACTTCGCTTGTTAACGAAAATAAGGGTTGTCTTGCGCATTTCGTGTCGAACGATTTGGAAAATTGGCAGGAGCAAGAAAAGCCGATCTATATTTCCGAGGACAGCACTCAACCCGAGTGCCCCGATTATATCGTTTATAAGGGTAGATATTATTTAATATTCAGCATTAACGGAAAAGCAAGATATATGTTTTCGGACAATGAGTTTTCCGATTGGAGAATTCCTAAAAATCCCGAAATACCTTGCGCTTCGGTTCCCAAGGGCGCGGTATGGAAAGATAAACTGGTTTTCGCAGGATTTAAAGGAATTAATGGCTATGCGGGAACTATGACCTTTAAAACCGCAACCGTAGGCCAAAACGGAGAACTTGTTTTCGATTAATTTGCTTTGGGCATATTGAATACTGGGTTGACAAATTTGCGCATATATAGAATGCACAAAAGAATATATATTGCCAAAAACGCAACGGTAATTATAATAACCGTCGGGCGTTCGGTTGCTACAACGACGTATTCGATATTGTTTTCGCCAATAAGGCCTAACGCTCTCGAATCCTCGCTGTCGTTGCGGTTATCGCCCAAAACGAAATATCTGCTTTGAGGTATTTTGAATTCGGCAAGGTCGGCGGTGTTCATAGGTTCTTTGATATAATCCTCGGCAACGACGCTTCCGTTAACGATAAGCTTGTTATCCTTGATTTCCAAAGTATCTCCGGGGACAGCAACAACTCTTTTTATAAGAAGATCGCCGTTGTATTTTTCGAAAAGAATAATATCGTTTCGTTCAACGTCAGAGATAGTTGTAGATGCTGCAACAACAAACTGCTTGTCGTTTAGCGTTGGGTTCATCGAATCTCCGATAACCATTGTCACGAGGCCAATATTGTTTCGGATAAAGAACGCAAAAGTTGCAAAAACGACAATGCCGCATAACGCAGCCGCTATCCCGGGCCTTTTGAATTTCGCAAAAAAGTAACTTGGTTTAAACATAAATAAAAATCTCCTTAAAAATAAAACATAAATCGTTTGTGGCTTTAACTATAAACATAGTGTGGCACAAAACTCTGCGGTTGTCAATAAATAAATGAGAATTTCGCCGATTTGGCAACACCGCGGTTTTAGCGCGCTTGACGAGCGGGGGAGGATATGGTATAATGGGCAAAGAAAGAGGTGTTATTATGAAGGTTACGTTACTTGGCGATTCTATCCGCCAGCAATATTGCGCGAAGGTTAAGGAAATCCTTGGCGATGGGTACGAGCTTTGGTGGCCCGAGGATAATTGCAGGTTTGCTAAATATACGCTTCGCGGGTTGTTCGATTGGGCGGCTAATATGGAGGGCTCGGACATTGTTCATTGGAACAACGGACTTTGGGACCTTTGCAACCTGTTTGGAGACGGAACCTTTACCACCGAGGAAGAATACGTGAGCAATATTTTGCGTATTGCCGATATTCTAAAAAAGAAATATAACGTCGTTATTTTTGCAACGACAACACCCGTTCGATCGGCAAACGTGTTTAATAATAACGCCGATGCAGACCGTTTTAATTCGCTTGTCGTGCCCTTGCTTAAGGAACGCGGCGTTATTATTAACGACCTTAATTCGCTTTTGCGCTCGGACCCCGAAAGATATATCTGCGACGATACTATTCATCTTTCCGAGGAAGCGATAGATATTTGCGCTATGCAGGTTGCGGATTGCATAAAAGCGGCGGCAACGAATATTTCCCCGACCGCAAGCACCGCGGAGCAAGGTGGGGCGCAACAGGATAGCGTTGGCGCACCCGTTTTGTTGTAAAGAATAAAAGTAAGGAGAATAAAAATGACAGATAATAGAAATTTAGACAACGAAGAAAACGAATTCGCAGATAGCGAGGAAATGACCTTTACGATTACGAACGAAGAGGGCGAAGAGGTTGAATGCGAGATTTTGGTTACCTTCGAGCGCGAGGGTACGGATTATATCGTTTATACCGATAACACGCTCGACGAAGAGGGGAATACTAACGTTTTCGCTTCGATAATGGAAACCGATGGCGAGCAATTTAAGCTTTTGCCTATCGAAACCGCAGAGGAATGGGCAATTATCGAAGCGCTTTTGGAAGATTTACAAAATCAATAATAAGTAAACACCGCCAAGGTTAATTTGGCGGTGTTTTTATGTTTATTGGGTTATATTTTATTCTGTTACGGTAATTTTTACGGTTATTGTTTTCGTTTCGCCAACGCCGTCGAAAAGGTCGATTTTAATAGCTTGCTCGCCCTTATAGCCCTTAAGCGAACTATAGGTTAGTGTTCCGTTTAGGTCAAGGCGAACCGAGCCGAACGCGGAAAGGGACGAGAACCTATATTTAACGCCCTCGATATTGCCGATTTCAACCGTTTGCTTTTGACCGTTTACAACCGTAATTTCCTTATCGGTAAAGCCGCTTAGGTCTATCGCTTCGGTATGGTTGGGGTTGCTTGTAAGCGATTCGGTAGCGAAAAGAATAGTTTCGTCGTAAACCGCCCGAACGAATTCATCGCTGCTCGCGTAGCTGGAGGGGAACGCGCCGGGGATAGCGCCTTGGTAATAGAGCTTAACCGAGTTCATATAACCGAAATCATATCCCGTTCCAAGATATTCTCTGTAATAATCGAGAACGTCTTTGCCTTGGTCGGAGCTTTCGATTTCAATTTCAACGCTCATACCGTAAAGCTTTGCAAGCTCTGCGGTTGTAACAACGCGGCTTGATTCCGCGGAATAGAACATATAGTTAGGTTGCAACGAGGCGACGTCGAACCCAAGAATATGGTTTGCCCAAATGCCGTTCGCGTTGTAATAGGGGCACCAAAGGGTTAAATAACCGAGATTGTGAACGTAATTGTTAAATTCAACACAAGCGTCGAAGTCGAACGCCTCTGCGGCATCCCATTCGTTAGGTCTAATTGCTTCCTCAAGCCAATAAAAGCCGACAAGCTCGAGATTTTGGTAGTTCTTTTCCTTAAATCTGCGTTCTGCCTCGTCAACCATCCATTTAATACATTCGTTGTAATCCTCGAGTGTTTGAATTGTCTTGCCGTTAAAGGTGTCGCCAACGGCGGGGCAGTTTACGGAGATAAAGATTTTTTCCTTATCGCTCGTGCCTAATTGGGAATTTAGCTTTGCCTTTGCCTTTTCAACCGCGTCTAAATTCAAGCCGTCGTAGAAAAGCTCGTCAAGGAAGAAGCTATAGCCCTCGGTTCTGTCGCGGTGAGAATTTATCGAGCCGCGGGTTGCAAACGCGATTGAATCCATTAAAACGCCAAGGGGCGTACCGTTTTTATCGAGCGCGGAAATATAGATATATGCGGCATCCTCGGTCATAACGTGGTTTTCGGTAACGTGGTTGCCAACGCCGTCGGTGATAGAGGCGAACAAAATGTTGTTAACGCCAAAATCCTCGGGATCGGGGTATCTGCCGTAAACGATGTCCTTGTTTAAGGTCGCGGTAATAGCGTTTTCGGGGTTCTTCTTGCCAATGATTTCCCATTCGCCGATATAAACCGAGCTGGAAATCTTGTTGTTCGGAACGGTTTGGAATGTAAGGCGAACGTAACGTGCGCGGAATTCGTTTCCGAAATCACAAACGCGAAGGTCGTTGCCTCTTTCTACCTTGCCGTAATCGGAATTATCTTCGGCAAAAACGGTAACCCAATCGGTGCCGTTTTCGCTAACGCTGATATAGTAAACGGGCGGGGTAGCAACGCCCCAAGTATATTTATCAAGGAAGGAAATATTACATCCCTTAACCGACATAACCGTTCCCAGATCGGCAACTATATGGCGACCGCCGCCGCGGTGGGAGATAAAATAATCCTTGTTAATGTTGGCGCTGTGGAGCTTTCCGTCGGTAAGGAGCGAAAGATTATCCTTTGTGCTGCTTGTGTTTTCGGTGGAAAGCGCATCAAAATGCTGCACCTGAAATTCAACGCCCTCGATTGTTGCAAGGTTGCGTTCTTGGTCGTAATCGGCATCGCTTTCGCTAACCGAAACGGTCGAGTCGCCAAGGTTTAGGTTATATTCATAAAAATCGTTTATCGGGTAATGCTCTTGAATATAGCCGTTTATATCGTTATCGAGCGTTCCGCTTTCGCTATATTCAAACGCGCGAATTTCATCTACGAACAAAAACGAGTTGTCCTGTGCCGCGAAGTGAATTCTAACGTATCTTGCGGTTAGCGCCTTGGGCAATGCAAAATAGTAATGTTGGCGGGTGGCATCGGGAACGTCGGCGGGGGTATAAATACGGCTAACCTCAACGTAGTTTTTGCCGTCCTCGGATGCGCGAACCGAAACGTATTCGGGAAGACCGATACCATATGCCATTAATCTAAGGCACCCAACGTCGATATCCGCAATAGCTACGTTCTTTTCGCCCATATCGAAATCGACCGAAACCGCGCCCTTGCCGTCCCAACCAACGTAGGTTTGGTTGCCGTAGAAAAGGTCCATCGTCGCGCCGTCGGTCAGCTTGCGACCGTTCGGGTCGTTATAATAATCGTTCGTGGGTCTGCTTATCGTATAGGGGTGGTCGAAGAACAGGTTGGTTGACTTAAGCGTTCTGTCGATATCCTTAGAAAGAAGGTTATTTATCTTTTCTACGTTCTTGTTCATAACGAACCCGCTCTCGCTTGAAGTAGCTGTGCTACTTTTTTCGACATGTGGTGTTTCTTCTATCGTGGTGTTGTTACAAGCGACGAAGGGCAGGGTTAAAACTAACGCGAGAATTAACGAAATTGCTTTTTTCATAATTTCCGTTCGCTCCTTTGCTACATATAAATTGTTATGTATAAATTGTTATGTATAAGGGTAGCATAATAGGTTTGCCTTTTCAATAGACAATACGCTAAATATATCTATTTGTTTTAGGTGTTTTTAACCAAACGAGGCGCCCTTTTTCGTTCGGCTTTAAAAATGTCAATAAATGTTTTAAAAACCCTTGACTTTATTTTGTTAACGTGATATGATGTTAAAAAATCTTTAAGGAGGCAGCTAAAATGTTTAACAACAAGTTTTACTTTTATTATTCTAAAAAGGGCTGCCGTCTTGTATGAAATCCAATTATTTTGGGTTGAATTAAAACGCGCAGTCCGCATTTGTTATGCTTTAGCATAAGAACGCGGGCTTTTTATTTTTAGTAAAACCCTTTTCTATACGAGGTGTAATCCCATGCAAATGAATTTCCACAGAAAGCTTCCTATTCCGCAAGAGGTAAAAAAAGAATATCCCCTTACCGAGCGTATGGCAAAGGTAAAGGAAGAACGCGACGAAAGCATTCGCGCTGTGTTCGACGGCAGGTCGGATAAGTTTATTCTTATCATCGGTCCTTGCTCGGCGGATAGCAGCGAGCCGGTGCTTGAATATATTTCCCGTCTTAAGCTTGTGCAGGAACAGGTTGCGGACAAGATTATTATTATCCCGCGTATATATACAAACAAGCCGAGAACGACGGGGCAGGGATATAAGGGTATGCTTCACCAGCCCGACCCCGAATCCAAGCCGGATATGTATAAGGGTATCGTTGCGATAAGAGAATTGCATTTGGCGGCATTGCGCGATTACGATTTTACTTGCGCGGACGAGATGCTTTATCCCGAAAACCACCGCTATCTTTCCGACCTTCTTTCCTACGTTGCGGTCGGTGCACGCTCGGTCGAAAACCAACAGCACCGCCTTACCGCAAGCGGTATCGGCGTTCCCGTCGGTATGAAAAACCCAACCGGCGGCGACCTTAACGTTATGATGAATTCTATCGTCGCGGCACAAAGCGGACATACCTTCATTTACAGAGGTTGGGAGGTAACCACCGAGGGTAACCCTTATGCGCACGCTATTCTTCGCGGGTACGTCGATTACTCGGGCAAGAGCGTTTCGAACTATCATTACGAGGACCTTCTTCGCGTTAAGGAGTTCTATAATAAAACCAACCTTGCAAATCCCTCGGTTATTGTCGATACGAACCATAACAATTCGGGTAAAAAGTATTTAGAGCAAATTCGTATTGCAAAGGATATCGTTTATAGCCGTAGCCAAAACGAAGATATTAAACAGCTTGTTAAGGGCTTGATGATTGAAAGCTATCTCGAGGACGGCGCACAAAGCGTTGGCGAGCATATTTTCGGTAAATCCATTACCGACCCCTGCTTGGGCTGGGAAAAGACAGAGCAATTAATACTTGATATTGCCGAAAAGCTTTAAAAAGGATAAAAAGAAATGTCTAATAAGTTGGAAGAAGCAAGAAAGATTATAAACGAAGTCGATGCGAAAATGGCAGAGCTGTTCGTTAAGCGTATGAGAGCGGCGGAAATGGTGTACGAGCACAAGCGCGAGCACGGCTTGCCTATCCTTGACGAAAAGCGCGAGCAAGCGGTTATCGAAAAGAATTCCGCTCTTATCGAGGACGAGATTCTTAAGGAATACTATGTCGATTACCTTAAAGGCGTTATGGCGGTTTCGCGCGCTTACCAATACCGCTTGCAAAGCGGGCTTAAGGTTGCATACGACGGCAATATAATCCTTGAAAGAGGCGTGCTTGAAAAGGCGAACCAACATTTAAACCTTAACAGACGTGTTCTTCTTGTTACCGATTCGGGCGTTCCGAGCGAATATATCGAAACGGTTGCAAAGCAATGCAAAAGCCCTGTCGTTTATACAGTCGAGCAGGGCGAAGGAAGCAAAAGTATAGAGTGCTTTTCTCGATTGCTTCAAACGATGCTCGAAAACGGCTTTTCGCGAAAGGATTGTGTAATAGCGCTTGGCGGAGGCGTTGTCGGCGACCTTGCGGGGTTTGTGGCTTCGACATATATGAGAGGGATTGATTTTTATAATATTCCCACAACCCTGCTTTCGCAAATCGATTCTTCTATCGGCGGAAAGACCGCAATTAACCTTTGCGGTGTTAAAAATATCGTCGGCGCGTTTTACCAACCGAAAAAGGTGCTTATCGACCCCGATTTGTTAAAAACGCTTCCCCAAAGGCAAATCTCAAACGGTCTTGCCGAGGCGATAAAAATGGCGTTGACTTCTGATAAGGAATTGTTCGATATTTTCGAAAACAGGGATATTAATGCTAATATCGACGAAATTATATTGCGTTCTCTTAATATTAAAAAAAGAGTGGTTGAGCAGGACGAAAAGGAATTGGGGTTGAGGAAAATACTTAACTTCGGTCATACCGTCGGCCACGGAATTGAGGTTGCAAGCGGCGCGCTTTACCACGGCGAATGCGTGGCGCTTGGGATGCTGCCGATGTGCGCCGAGCATATCCGTCCGCGCGTGATAAAACTTTTGGATAAATGCAATCTCTATCGCGAGATTGAATACGATTGGGAGAAAATTACCGAAGCGGCTTTTCACGATAAAAAGGCAGATGGCGGGAGCGTTACCGTTACGGTGGTTAACGAAATCGGCAGTTATGAGCTTAAAACGATGAAATGCCTTGAGGTTATTGAGCTTGCAAAAGAGGTTTTGGGAGGTCTTAAATGAAGAACACCTTTGGTTATAGCGTGGCTGTTACCCTTTTCGGCGAAAGCCACGGCGAATATATTGGCGCTACTATCGACGGTCTTGCACCGGGGATTAGCGTTGACTATGAATATATTAACAATATGCTTGCGCTTCGCCGTCCGAGCGGGGAAATTTCCACCTCTCGTGTCGAAGCGGACGATTATAAAATTATAAGCGGTGTTGTTAACGGAAAAACAACGGGAACTCCCATAACTGTAATTATCCCGAACAAAAACGTTAAAAGCGGCGATTATTCCGAAATGGCTAAAATCGCGCGTCCGTCCCATGCCGATTATACCGCGGAATGTAAATACCACGGATTTCAAGATGCACGCGGCGGCGGGCATTTTAGCGGACGTATTACCGCTTCGCTCGTTGCCGTTGGCGCAATATGCAAAAGCGCGCTTGAGCAAAAGGGAATATATATCGGAACCCACGTTAAGCGTTGCGCAACGGTAGCGGATAGAGAATTTTGCGATTTTAAATCGGATATAAACGAGCTAAATAAAAAGGCCTTCGCCGTTTTGGACGACGTGGCGGGCGAAAAAATGCAAAGCGAAATTCTTTTGGTTTCTCAAGAGGGCGATAGCGTTGGCGGCGTTCTTGAAACGGCGGTTATCGGTATGCCCGCGGGCGTTGGCGAGCCGTGGTTCGATACGCTCGAGGGAATGCTTTCGCATATAATGTTTTCTATCCCCGCGGTTAAGGGTATTGAGTTCGGCGCGGGCTTTGCAATTAGCGATATGCGCGGCAGCGTTGCCAACGATAGCTTAAAGCTAAACGGTAGCGCGGTTGTTACCGAAACAAACAACAACGGCGGTATTAACGGCGGTATAAGCAACGGTATGCCTATAATCTTCCGTACCGCAATAAAGCCAACCCCAACTATTTTTAAACCGCAATCTACGGTGGATTTCGGAAATATGAGCGAAGCAACGCTAAGCCCTAAGGGTAGGCACGATCCCGCTATCGTTCACCGCGCAAGAATTGTACAGGATGCGGCAACCGCAATAACGCTTTGCGATGCGCTCGCGATGCGCTTCGGTACGGATTTTCTAAAATGATTTTTAAACGTTGGGAAGACAATTAATGAAAAACTACGGTTGTATCGGTAAAAAGCTCGGACATAGCTTCTCGAAAGAAATACACGAGCTCCTTGCCGATTATAAATACGATTTGATCGAGCTTTCCGAAGAGGGATTAAAAGAGTTTTTAAACA
>JAZRTL010000128.1:0-4066 GCA_045652025.1 Eubacteriales bacterium | reverse complement strand
GGTATGATTAACCGCACCGCCCGTCATAGCATCGAAGTGAGTATGACCTGCGCCGAGGCAGGAATCGATAAGCTCATCAGCATTATTAATCGCACCTATATATGCCAACGCGTAGGTGCCGATATGAGAACGGATAAGCATCGGTTGGGGCTCGGAATCGCTGATACAGCCGATAGCCGAAGTCCCCTTCATATCGTCAAGAATATGATCGAACTTTGTACGAAAAGGTGAATTTTCGATATTGTGAATAACGCGCTGAAGACCGATTTCCTTATCGAACGCGGCTATACCGCCGCGACGCGTTCCCAAATGCGAATGGTAATCTGTGCCGAAGAATACGTCGGCAATGCAATCCTGTTTTGATGCAATACCAAAATAACCGCCCATGGATTAATGACCTCTTTTTGAAAATAGTTGTATTCGGAGAGGATACAGCGAATTGCCGTATCCTCCGTCAAATGTTTTTAATTAAGCGAAGAAAAGCTCAGAAAGAGTCATCGGATCGATATATTCGCCGTTCTTATATACACGCATATTACCCGAAGCAATTTCATCGATAAGCATAAGCTTGCCTTCGGCGTCATAGCCAAATTCAAATTTGATATCGTAAAGAACAAGGCCCTTTTCCTTAAGGTCATCTGCAACGATTTGAGTAATTTGTTGAGTCATAACCTTAATATCGTCATACTGCTGTGCAGTCATAACGCCAAGATCAACAAGGCCGTCCTTGGTAACGAGCGGGTCGCCCTTTGCATCGTTCTTAAAGGTTGTTTCAACGTATGCGGGAAGGTCTGCACCCTCTTCGATATAATCGCTATAACGGCGATAGAAGCTACCAACCGCTTTATGACGGCAGATAACCTCAAGACCCTTACCGAAGGGCTTTGCGGGGAGAACCTCCATTGTAGTATTAGCGAGGTCTGCGCTGATGTAATGGGTTTTGATGCCGGCAGCGTTAACCTTTTCGAAGAAATAGATAGACATACGAAGGTTTACATCGCCAACACCCTCGATAGTGAGGCCAACAGAGTTTTCGCCCGGATCGAACACGCCGTCCTTGCCGGTGCAATCGTCCTTGAATTTAAGAAGGTAGTTGCCGTTATCAAGTGCAAATACGTCTTTGGTTTTTCCAGTGTAAACAAGTTTCATTTTGGTTATCTCCCATTTATGTAATAAATTTTTTATTGAAGTTTGGAAAGTATTTCGGCATCCTTTGCGAGAACCGCTTCCGCATCGGTAACACGCTTTGCATCGAGCTTTGCGGCAATCTCTGCATCGCTAACGGCGAGAATTTGTGCCGCAAGCAACGCCGCGTTTGCGCCGCCGTTAATTGCAACCGTAGCAACGGGGATACCCGTAGGCATTTGAACGGTAGCCAAAAGCGCATCCATACCGTCGAGGACAGGACCCTTACAAGGAATACCTATAACCGGCAAGGTTGTATTTGCGGCAACAGCACCTGCAAGGTGAGCAGCCATACCGGCTGCGGCGATAATCACGCCAAAGCCGTTCTTACGAGCATTAACCGAAAAATCACGCGCTTGCTCGGGAGTACGGTGAGCCGAATAAACGTGTACCTCGAAGGGAATACCGAGAAGATCGAGCATATCGGTTGCTTTTTTGATGATGGGAAGGTCGCTATCGCTACCCATAACTATTCCGACTTTTTTCATAAAACTGTCCTTCTTTCCAATAAAAACTAAAAGGGCGCACTTACACATCGGTAAATGCGCCCAGACGGTCGGCTTTTACCCAAAAAACCGAAGTTTTTGGGGTTATAGTTCTTTGTTCCCTTGCAGTGCTCTGCAATTTTCCGTCAGTCGCAAAGAACCTATTAAACTTACGTTGATAATTATATCACAGAGCGTTTTTTATGTCAATACACATAGCGGTATTTTAGACATTATTTTAAACAAAATTACAAGGTTTATTTTAACGCTGTTTCACAATATGCACACTTTTTGCCGTTATCGGTTTCGAGCGCGCAAGCAGCCAAGCCGCGTTCGGTTGTCGTTATACAACGAGCATTGGTACAGCAATGCTTTTCGAGCTTTTCGAAGGGAGCACGAACGTCGGTTTTATTCTCCTCTGCCTCTTTAAGAAGCTTAAGGATTAGTGCCTTACGCATTTGCTTACCGTTTGCAACCTGTTTGAAATAGCAAGCACGAGGATCGCCGTCCACGTCAACGTTAATTTCATCAACACGGGGCAACGGATGGAGGATTGCCATATCGCTCTTTGCTACGGACAATCTTGCGGCATCGAGAACGTAACAATCCTTTAAACGCTCGTACTCTGCAGGGTCATCGAAGCGTTCGCCTTGAACTCGTGTCATATAAAGGATATCGAGCTCGGGAAGAACTTCTTCGAGCGAGGTGGTTTCTTTATAGGCGATAGAATGCTTTTCGATAACGTCGGTTTTAATATATTCGGGCAACGCCAATTCATTAGGCGAGATTAAAACAATCTTTATACCCGTATATCTTGAAAGCGCATGGATGAGCGAATGAACGGGACGGCCGTACTTTAAATCGCCGCAAAAGCCAACGGTTAGATCGTTAAATCGACCTTTTTCGCGGTAGATTGTAAGAAGGTCCGCCAAGGTTTGAGTAGGATGCGCGTGTCCGCCATCGCCCGCGTTAATTACGGGAATAGACGCGTTCAACGAAGCAACCAAGGGCGCGCCCTCGAGCGGATGGCGCATTGCTATAATATCGGCATAGCAGCTGATAACCCTTGCGGTATCGGCAACGGTTTCGCCTTTAGAAACCGAGGTATTCTTTGCATCCGAAAAGCCGATAACGTTACCGCCAAGCTCGTACATTGCAGATTCGAAGCTAAGACGGGTTCTTGTTGAGGGCTCGAAAAACAAGGTCGCAAGCTTTTTACCACGGCAACAATCGCTATATTTTTTAGGGTTTTCGATCATATCGCAAGCGGTTGCGATAAGGTCGTTAATTTCCTCTACCGAAAGGTCGAGGATATCGATGACACTTCTCATATTTTAGCACCGTTAACAGCCAAATAGTTCTTTATTCTTTCTACGTTTTCGGTATTTGCGCTATCTTCCTCGAGATATTCGATAATATCGTAAACGTCAACAACAGAATATACGGGGAAGCCGAATTCTTCGCCAACTTCTGCCATTGCGGATTTTTCGGTCTTACCCTTCTCCTTACGGTCAACCATAACGAAGGTTGCGGCAACCTTAACGCCATCCAAATGGGAAAGGATTTCCATACTTTCGCGGATTGCGGTACCCGCGGTAATTACGTCCTCGACGATAACTACTTCTTCGCCTGCCTTGGGAACGTAGCCAACGAAAACGCCGCCTTCGCCATGGTCCTTAACTTCTTTTCTGTTGAAGAAGAAAGGCACGTCAAGACCGTTTTTAGCAAGTGCAACCGCTGCGGAAACCGCGATGGAAATACCCTTATATGCAGGACCGTAGAGAACGGTCTTTTTATTTCCAATCTTTTCGAAATATGCCTTTGCATAGAATTCGCCAAGCTTTGCAATTTGCTCGCCAGTTTTAATTTCGCCCGCGTTGATAAAGTAAGGAATCTTTCTGCCGCTTTTTGCGGTAAAATCGCCAAACTTCAAAACGCCTGCGCTTTGAAGAAATTGAATAAACTCTCTCTTATATGCTTCCATTTTTTAACTCCTTAATCGACAAATTCCGCAACGCAACGCTCGTATGCCGCAACGGGATCAACAGCCGCGGTGATAGGTCTTCCGACTACGATATAATCCGAGCCGATTTTCTTTGCTTCGGCAGGGGTCATAACTCTCTTTTGGTCGCCGATATCGCCATCGGCAAATCTAACGCCGGGGGTAACGGTAACAAAGTTTTCGCCACAGAGCTCGTGAACCTTGCCCGCTTCGAGCGGAGAGCAAACAACGCCGTCAAGACCGCTATTTTTAGCGTTAAGCGCGTAGTGCATAACGACCTTATCGATAGGTTCGTTAATAAGAAGGTCCTTTTCCATACTCTCTTGGTCGGTACTGGTTAGCTGGGTAACCGCGATAAGAAGAGGACGGGTGCCATCGGGGCGGGTTAAGCCCT
>JAZRTL010000127.1:0-3013 GCA_045652025.1 Eubacteriales bacterium | reverse complement strand
ACCGATGCTAAATATATTTTCTGTGCCGTCGGCGGTTTAGTTGCCTTCTTGGCATATTTCGGTTATAGATTGTTTAATAAGTCTGTTACCGTTGCTTCCTACGTAACTGTTGGTATCAACTCGTTGTTGTTTACTGCGATTGGTCAATATATTGGTATTGTTTTTGAATTTATTAAAAAGAACGGATATACTCTATCCGCCCTTAAAAACAAACATTTTTGGCTTTTGCACATCCGCAATACCGTTCCGGCAGAGATTGCCGCTCAATTCACCGACTATTCCGGAATTTTCTATAAAATGTTGATAATTAGCGCTATGTTTGCGGTTGTCGGCGCTGCGATTTTTATCCTTACGCTTCACGATAAATCGTCTATAAAGAAGGAAACCGCAGAAATCGAAACTCTCGTATTAAATTAAATTATGGCGGGCTTATTGCCCGCCTTTTTTATATTAAGTTATTTGCTTTTTCATTTTAGTTAATGCACTTTTTTCCAAACGGCTAACCTGTGCTTGAGAAATGCCAATCTCTTCGGCAACCTCGATTTGAGTTTTACCTCGGTAAAACCGCATTAGTAAAATACGTCTTTCTCTTTCGCCTAAAGCGCCTATTGCGCTCTTTATGGCGATATTATTTAACCAAATTTCATCGTTAGAATTCTCGTCTTTAATTTGGTCAAGAACGTATAGCGAATCTCCGTTATCGTTATATATCGGGTCATAAAGCGATATCGGCTCTAATATTGCATCAAGTGCACGCGAAACCTGTTTTATATCCTCGCCCATTTCCTTTGCGATTTCCTCAACAGTTGGGTCGTGGTTTAACCTTGCGGATAATGCTTCTTTTGCTTTTAACGCGCGGTAGGCAATATCTCGCATTGATCTTGGTACTCTTATCGAATTGAAATCCCTTAAATATCGCCTTAGTTCTCCAATTATCATCGGAACGGCATAGGTCGAAAACTTAACGTCGAGCTCTGTGTTAAAATTATCAACCGCTTTAATCAAGCCGATACACCCGACCTGAAACAAATCGTCGGGGTTTTCGTTGCGATTTTTAAACGTTTGAATTACGCTTAACACCAACCTTAAATTGCCGTTTATTAGCTTTTCGCGCGCTTCCTCATCACCCGCTTGCGCCTTTACAATTAAATCTCTCTTTTCTTGCTCGGATAATACCTGTAATTTCGATGTGTTTACACCGCATATTTCAACCTTATTATACATTCTAAACCTCCGATACTTTCAATTTAATTCTTCCCTTTTCGGTGGTTTAAAATTCGTTTTATATAGTAAAAAGCCAAAAGCAAACGCTCTTGGCTTTTAATTTATTTAATTCTAATCAATTCGATATTATCGAATAATGTTGAATAGCTTGTAAAATCAAGCGGTGCGCCGGTTGTATTAACAGAAAAATTATTAACAAGCGTTAGCTTTTGGCGCTTATAAAGCGGAAGCTCAACTGCCCAATCATAAATAATTTCAAAGCACTCGCTAATCCTCGGAGCGTCTTTGTTATTGATAACATCAATAATAATTTCGTCTAAATCGCTATCCTTAATAGCATAATAATTGGTTAAGGTCGAACCGTTGATTTTAGCAATATTCGAAGAGTGATAGCTTCTGTAAAGTGAATCTTCTGCTAATATATCCCTTGATGAAGCCCAAATTTGAACTTCTTGAAGCATTAAAACCTCGGTTAACTCTTCGACGGTATCAATCACTTTAATCTGTAACGTAATACCGATAAAATTTAGGTCATTTTTCGCTCTTTGGAATATCTGGTATGCAGGATGTTCGTCGGGCTTATCGGCAACGATGATAACCTCAAAATCCATGGAAGCTCCCCATGGAGAATCGGTAAATATACCTTTGGTTTCATCGAAAGTATAGCCCGCTGTCATTAACAAATCAACCGTTTGTAAAATAGGATATTCCTCAATGTCCTCGGATAATGCATAAGGAATAATATTACAAGGGTTGTAAAGTTCGATATAGCCACCGTAATAGTTATTAATCAACTGGTCACGATAGGAAGCAAACAAGGTCATTAAAGCTTTCCTTAATGCTTTAGATTGCAAAGACGTTCTATCATTGCCAACACTAACGTTTTCTGCATTAATGCCTATATAGCCGTATCCGCTATTTTCGAAAGGATACGATTTAACAATATCGCCGCTAATATTTCCGCCGTTAATCTTTTCCAAGTTGTCTATGGCATTATAATCCATATCGAGAGTAGCTATATCAAGCCCGCCGTTAATAACGCCGGAAAGAAGCTCGCTCGATGATCTTGTTCGCAACTCTACCCGTTTAATCTCGGGCTCACCTTTGAAATAATAAGGGTTGGATTTAAAATAAGCGATTCCGTCATTGAAATATTCAAAAACATAAGGTCCTGCGCCAAACGGATCATTAATTTTACCGTTTAAAAAGCTAACGTCGCCGCGAATAAAGCCGAATTTATTAGAACTGTAATCGTATAATTCGGTGTTGCCGTAATAATGTAACGGCGCAATGCTAATATTAAGCTTTTCTGCCCATTTATTATCGTCTTTTGTGAGCTTTACGGTTAAAGAGAAATCGTCTACCCTTATAATGCCCTCGATATTATCCTTAAAACCGCCAAGATACTCCTCATATCCCAAAATAGAAAGAGTGTTTAGCTTAGAGGGGCCGTTGTACGAAGCGTCTAAAAGTACGTACATTGTAAAAATAACGTCATCAACGGTGAGCTCCTTACCATCGCTAAATTTAACACCTTGACGTAAATTTATATCAAGAGTAATATCATCAGCAAAATTATTGTATTTAACGTTAGCGACACCGTTATAAGAATAATCGTAACCATTATAAGAAGTTGTTTTGCCGTTTATAGCGTTTTCAACAAGATTACCGTTACGCTCAAAAGTTAAAAGATGAACAGATGTCAACGCGACAACAGATTTATCGCTCTCTGCCGTTGCATAAAACGGGTTGAATATAAAGGAAAATTCCTCGCATCCGATTTTTAATA
>JAZRTL010000126.1:0-14135 GCA_045652025.1 Eubacteriales bacterium | reverse complement strand
CTGGTTGTTCTGGTTGTTCTGGTTGTTGCGATTATTCTGGTTGTTCTGGTTGTTGCGATTATTCTGGTTGTTCTGGTTGTTCTGGTTGTTGCGATTATTCTGGTTGTTCTGGTAATTGTTTTCCATAAATAAATCCTTTCTTTATTGGTCTGTGTATAGTTTTTGCTTAACTCCGACAAAATATACATATAATATTGGGGAGGGTTTTATTTGCTTTTAATTCAAAACGGATTGATTTTTACAATGGAAACCGATAAAGAAATACGCGCCGATTTATTAATAGAAAACGATAAAATTATTAAAATTTCAAAAAAAATAATGCCGACGGAGCGTATGGAAATTATTGATGCTACAGGATTAAGTATATATCCCGGCTTTATTGATGCCCATAGCCATATAGGAATCTCGGAAGAAAAGAAGACAAGTCAAGGTGATGAATCCAACGAGGGTACAAACCCTATCACACCTGCTATCCGTGCTATTGATGCAATCAATCCTATGGACAGCGCCTTTCACAATGCTTTGGCAGCAGGCATCACAGGCGTTATGGTTGGTCCGGGAAGTTCAAATCCAATCGGCGGACAATTTGCCTTTATAAAAACCTTCGGCAGACGAATTGATGATATGGTAGTGCTTGCACCGTCTGCAATAAAGGTTGCCTTTGGCGAAAACCCAATGACAAATTATGGTCCCAATGGGAATATCCCTTCTACCCGCATGGGAATTGCATCATTAATTCGCGAAGAATTAACTCTTGCGATGCAATATTTCAACAATAACGGTTCACAGAAAACATTTACTATGGAGTGCTATCGAGATTTGTTTGAGGGTAAAATCCCAATGAAAGCACACGTGCACCGTGCCGATGATATTTTTACCGCCATACGTATTGCCAATGAATTTGGGTTGGGGCTCACATTGGATCATTGTACCGAAGGACATCTTATCGCCGAAGCCATTGCCGAAAGCGGTTATCCTGCTATTGTGGGTCCCTCGCTGGCATCCCGAAGCAAAGACGAAGTAAGTCTTTCTGATTTTAAGACACAAGATAAACTACAAATAGCTCGTGTTTTACTGGCACTTACAACTGATCATCCGGTATCAAGAATACAATACCTTCCGCTTTGTGCAGCGCTTGCCGTTAAAGAAGGGATGAGCAAGTGGGGTGCATTACGCGCTATTACCATTGATGCTGCACGTATCTGCCGTGTAGATCATCGATTAGGTAGTTTAAAAGAAGGAAAAGATGCTGATATAGCTATTTTTGACGGAGATCCTCTGGACATCGCTTCCTCGATTAGATATACCATTGTCAACGGGAAAATCGCCTGGCAACAAGGTAACAATTCATAGTTCTATATGTCTTATTGAACCGACTAACAGATGCGTTTTTGTTGTGAGTGTCAATAATTGGGGCGCAATAGGCAAAGAAAAACCGCCGAGGAAATCCTCGGCGGTTTCTTTTATATTGAGTTGTTTTATTTTATTACAAACGTGCCAATATTACAAACGTACCAAAGTATGCACGCTTAATAAGAACATAGTCCATACTGTCAATATCGCCCGACTTATTAACGTCGCCGCGCTTTAATTGCTGATCGTCAAAGGTGAACGTTCCGAAATATGCACGTTTTACAAGAACGTAGTCCATACTGTCGATATCGCCGGAGTTATTTACGTCGCCAAGCATATACTTGTCTGTAATGATAACCTCGGTTTCTATAAGATAACCGCATTCGGTACATCTGAGCTCTTTTAATCCATCGTTATTTGCATCTGCCTCTTTAACAACCTTCCATTCGCCATTGTGCTTTGCTTTACCTGTTACGGAGCATTCTTTATGATTACAGGTCGCACTTTCACATTCTTTCCAGTGGTATTCTTCATCATAGCCGTTAAATTCCGTGGAAACGATGTGTTTACAGGGCTTATCGGGAGTTACGATTTCGGGGAAGTTATAGGTGAGCACGCCGTTTTCATCAACAAACCAACGTTGGAAAACGTTTGCACCCATAATTTCGTTCATATCGTTGACGTTCGCGTTGAATATATCCGCTACTGCTTTTACAGCGTCCGCGTCGGCAAAGTCAACAATATCTACTCCATCAGGTTCAACAAAAGCATCACCTTCGGCGTCATATACTACAACATCGCCAAATACAGGGCCTTCAGCCACATAACAATCAACAAATTCAACGTCGTATAACTCATAGCCATATCCGGCAAAATTACCGATATAATCGGTATAACTTTCGTCAACAGGAGTTACGGTGCCTGTTGCATAACAGTTTTTAAAGTAATCATCAGAATAGAGTTCGCCGATAAATCCGCCGACATCTTCGTAACCCTTTACGTTACCCAACGCATAGCAGTTGACGATTTCGTTATAGCCACAGCAATTAGAAACACCTATAAAGCCGCCTACACCTTCGTCGCCGAATACATCGCCTTCTGCATAACAGTTATAAATATAGTTTTCCTCGTCGATATAACCCACGAGACCGCCGACTTCACATGCAAACTCTGCCTCGATATCAACGTTAGCAAAGCAATTTAAGAATCGGCAATAATCTTCTACGTAACCTACAAGACCACCGATGCTGTACAAATCAGAGAATGTTGCGTCAGGATCTAATTCTACAGTAATTTTACCGGTTGCAGAACAAGCTTCAAATGCAGTATCATAATCAGCAAGACCAACAAGTCCGCCGATGTACCTTACATAATCGGTCTTATCGATCTTTATATCACCGTAAGCGTGACAATCAAAAAACAGAGATTCGGTTTCATAACCGTCAAGATAACCCACAAGACCGCCAACGTAAGAAGCATCACCATGTATTATGATATTAACGTTAGAAGTGCAATGTTCAAATACACCTTCGTTATAAACGCCACCGATTAAACCGGCAACGTCTTCACTTTCATACGCAGTAATATCTATATTACCGGTTACGTGGCAATTATATACATATGCATTTTGAACATATCCGGCTAATGCGCCGACTTCGATTATTTCTTCAAGCTCATCGTTGAATTTATAATCGAAATTAATTTCAAGATCGGATGCTTCGATTGTATCTACATAATTGAACAACGGTGTAGATAAGCCATCGATAACGTGGTAATTACCGGATAAGATAATTTTTTGGAACTCAGGTGTTTCAAAGGAACGTCCCGACATATCAATATCCTTAAGAATATTGATTTTAACAAAATCCGCCTCGGTTGTAAGAAGCTCTTCGAAATCGCTTGCGTTACTTATATTTAATTCCTTGATTACCGCTTCACGCACAACGATAGAAGCGGAAGTATCTGCTTCGCCGTAAAGTTGTTCGCCGTTATCTCTTACAGAATTGCAAATCGCTATTTTATAGGTGCCGCTTGTTTCGGGAGTGAACGAGAGCTTCGCAACCTTTTCGCCGTAAGGATTATAAGCGTAAGCTACAACGTCTTCATACCAATCCTCAACAAATTCATTGTTTAAGAAAGCGACGTCAAAATAAACCTCGTCGCCATTGCCATCAAGGATAGCTTC
Organism: Eubacteriales bacterium; assembly: GCA_045652025.1. Lineage (GTDB taxonomy): Bacteria > Bacillota > Clostridia > Oscillospirales > CAG-382 > Coliplasma. The sequence goes on along the minus strand of JAZRTL010000126.1, from coordinate 10,597 downwards.
CAAAACATATTCTTTACCTGCTTCTAATTCGACAGTAAAGCCCTCAAGAGTACCGTCATAACCATCCAGACCACCTGTTACGGATTGGTAATCTATAAAATAATCGTATTGTTCGCCAACTGTCAATTTTGTATCATAGGGAATGTCGCAATAGGAGTTATAATGAGGAGTTTCTACACTAATAATAATCTGGGTTTCGGTTTCGCCAATCAAAGGATAATCATCGGGATCATCGCAATATCCCCAGCTTAAAATCTTATAATAACCCGTGGTTTCAGGAGTGAATACAAGAGGTGTAACAACATCATCAGTAATAGTATTTTCAAGTACCGCTACAATATCTTCATCTATATCGCCGGAAAGGTCGTTCTTTAATACGGCAACAGAATGGTCAACATAAGAAGCATTTTCGCCGGTTACATATACAATAAATTCATATTCCACACCCTCGCTAAGATAAATGGTATAACCTTGTGCAGTACCATACCACTCTATAGGGTGAACCGATGAAGCAACAAGTATAAACGGGTCAGCCGCGCTTACGTAATCGTTATATTCACGGTTCGGAGAAATCGCATAGGAATAATCAACGTCGGTATAATCAACGTCGTAGGAATAGATATCAATTTCAATCCTACTGTCAGTTCCAAACAGTTGAGTTTCGCCTGCGTCTTCGCAAACACCCCACAACAAAAGCTTATAAAAGCCTGTTTTATCGGGTGTAACCGTAAGTGTAACAGTGACGCGATCACTGCTTTCGGAATCATATCCAACGGCAATAATGCTTTCCGCTAACGTAGCGGCATTTTCTGTGTCGTAGTCGAGAACAGCAACGGCGTAAGAAACAAACTCCGCGTTATAGCCGGCAACTATAACGTCAAAAACATATTCCTTATCTGCCAAAAGATAAGTATAATATCCGTTTGCATAGCCCGAGAAATAATTGTTTCCGGAATCGACTTTCTCGGTTATATAAGGAGAAGATGCATCGATTGAATCATAACACATATCTTTTATGAACCTTGAATAGTCAACCTTTTGGAAGTTATCTTCTGCCAAAACGCTAACGGGAATTAACGAAAACAGAAAAATAAACGCCAAAATAAACGAAAAATAAGATTTAAGTTTTGCTTTCATAGCAATACTCCTTTCTGGTGATTAATATACCCAAGCGCTCTGTTATGAGCGCTTTGATTTTTAAGTAGTTTAGCTTATTACAAACGTGCCGAAGTATGCACGCTATCGCTTCGCTCTCCCTAAAAATGCAAGCATTTTCAGGGAACCCATAGTTCGCGCCTCGCGCCTCACGAATACCGTTCGACACTCGCGAACCTCTAAGGTATAAAAATCAACGCGCATGTCGCTGATTTTTATGGGATTTTTATGGGATTTTTATTGAAACGAGAACGTTCCGAAATATGCACGCTTAATAAGAACGTAGTCCATACTGTCGATATCGCCCGATTTATTAACGTCGCCGCGTTTTAATTGCTGATCGTTAAAGGTAAAAGTACCGAAATACGCACGTTTTACAAGAACGTAGTCCATACTGTCGATATCGCCCGAATCATTTACGTCGCCAAGCATAAAATCAACCATGGAAATATCCTCGTACTTGGAAACGGCACCGCAATTTTTGCAGGTAAGCGCTTTTGTGCCGGTTGCTTCGGTTGTAGGTTCAACAATTACAACCCATTCCTCATTGTGATCGAGCTTTTCTGCGTGCATTTCATAAATCTCATCACAACCGTCCTCGAGACACTTATAGGTTATTAAACCGTCGTGTTCGCAGGTAGCTGTGTTACTTACGGGATTTTCGTAATCCCATTGGTGACGAAGCGCGGGAATCTTTATTTCGAGAAGCTCTTTACATACGATCGTTTCACCACGGTTGTTCTTTTGACCGTAATAACCGCAGGTGTAAACAAGTTTACCGTCGGTTTCGTAGGTAGGTTCTTCACATCTGACTTCATCTATAACCCAAAGATGCTTGCCCTTTTCGCCGTAATACCAGCCGCATTCCTCGCATTCATAACCCTGTTGACAGTTATATTTACCGGTAGGAACGTGAGGTGCTTTTTCAAGCTGACCGCCGTTGGGGCATTCGCCTTCGGGATGTGTCGAACATAAGAACCAGTGGTATTCATCATCGGACTCATGGCTCATATATTCGGGCTCGCAGCCATCAATATATCCGCAAACCTTGCAAGCGTCGCCGTTAAAATCGTGTTCTTCGCTTTCGAATATTTGCAAACAGTTATCACAAACCTTGTGGTGTTTGGTGGCATCTGTTAAATACCCGTCAATAGATTTGTGTCCGAGTGCATCGGAGGTTTCGGTTTTTTCTTCTCCGCAAAGAATGCATTGGGAAATCTTTTCGCCGGGAGTTAGGCAGTTAATCGTATTTTCTATAACTTCCCATTTGTGATCGCAGGATACGCGAATAATGTAAGTATCCTTTTTAGATGCAGCTTCTTGATCGTTGTAGCAAAGAGCAACGTACATATAAATATAGTAGTTACCGATTTCTTCAAAAACAAATTTATGATGAATCGTATCGGAAGTAGAGTTGACGTCGGTATGAACAACATTACCGTTAGGATCTACAATTTCCAATTTCTTTCTAACGTAAAAACCTTTATCTGCAAGAGATTCGGAAACAGGGTTAGCTGCCACTAAAATATCATACTCTGTACCTGTTAATTCTTCAAAAAGGTTGTCGTATTCACCTTCCATATTAGGATAGGTTGCAAAAAAATCGGGCTTAGTATATTGAAGAACCGAAACAACGTTATAGTTTTCTGCTTCAAAATCACCATCAGGTACGAGACCCATGGGAGTTTCATCTATGTTCTTGTAATCTACTATCTTTCCGGCAGTTTCATCCACAACAACGCAGTTTGCCGAAATATATGCGCTAAGTTTTTTAGCATCGGAACGAATACCGTTAAAGGTACCGCCGTCAATAGTAACGTATCCGGGAGCTTTATGGGTGGGATTTATGTAAATTGCAGGCAACAGAAAGTCGTGTTGCGGCCACAGAAGGTTATAAGTGTGGAAATTACCGCCACGAATCATCATTTTTGCGGTACCGCCAATATCAATCGCGCCGGTATCGTTGTCGATGTATTTATCAAGACCGTTGTATGTACCAATGTAATTACCGTCGGTAATATATATTCTACCCACGTTAGAGTATATAATTTTTCCCGCCACGTTGTAGTCGTCTCCGTCGGTTCCAAGCGCCTCTAAAGTGCCTGTTAAATTAAGGGTAAGGAGACAATCGCATATATGGCTGAATATCGCAGCAACATTACCTTTGGCGTATGTTATAAAGGTCAATTTACCCGTACCGTTAACAGTAACGTCGGACTCCAACCCAAACAACGCCGCAACCTCATTATCTTTTTTTGCGGCAAAAGTGTTATTGCCTTCAAGTGTAAGAACCTTAGGGCTTGTAACGCGAATAGCATATCCGTTCTTTTGAACGCCGGTCAATTCGTTACGTTGGTTATTGGATATTAATTTTACATAAGTAACGTTAGATTCCATTGCCGACTTCAGTTCAGCAAAGTTACGGCAAATAACGGGGTTCGATGCACTGTCGCCGGCAACTGCAGAAGCCGAAAAAACCGACAACGTGCTAATAAGCATTGTTAAAACAAGAACAAAGCTTATAATTTTAGAAAACTTATTTTTCATATTGTACCACCTTTAGTTTATTATATCAAGTGTTGTTTTACCGGTGTCGAGCGTTGTCTTGCCGGTATCGAGAGTGGTTTTACCGGTGTCAAGAGTGGTCTTGCCGGTATCAAGCGTTGTTTTTCCATCGTCAAGAGTGGTCTTGCCGGTATCGAGTGTTGTTTTGCCATTGTCAAGGGTGGTTTTTCCATCGTCGAGGGTGGTTTTACCGAAAGAGGTGGTTTTAAAGGTGCCGAAATATGCACGTTTAAGAAGAACGTAGTCCATAGCATCGATTTCATTATTGGCATTTACATCACTACGGAGAATCTGCAAATCATCGAATTTGAAAGTGCCAAAATAGTTACGCTTAAGGAGAACATAGTCCATGCTGTCTATTTCGCCGTTGTCATTGGGGTCGCCGTACATATGAAGTGTGGTTTTAAGATTTGCGGGCTCGGTTGTTTTGAGCGTAGTCTTAAAATCAACTGCAACATAACCGGGTTTAGTTGTCTTTATAATATATTCGCCTTCGGGAATATCGGTTGTTTTCAAGAAGCCATCTGTCGTCTTGGTAGTTTTAAGATAGAAATCAAGCGTGGTCTTGCCGTCATCAAGTGTGGTCTTACCGTCGTCAAGGGTAGTCTTACCATCGTCAAGGGTAGTCTTGCCGTCGTCAAGAGTAGTCTTACCGTCGTCAAGGGTAGTCTTACCGTCGTCAAGGGTAGTCTTACCATCTTCTGTGGTTTTAAGGGTTGTTTTGAAGGTAAACGAAACCGAAGGATCTGCAACAGATACAAATATAACCTCGATATTTTCGTAATGTACTATCTCGGGGGACACAGAGTCGATAGTTATAGTAACGTAATTTTCAAATACAACGGGATTGTTAATGCTGTAAATATAGCTTACGGCAACAAATTCATCCGTACCGTAATCTTCATATTTCGCAACGGACATTACCTGTACGCCGTTGAAAAACGCTGTAACAACAGGGTTGCCGTCTTTATCTGTACGGAATTCATAGCCGTTGTTTGCACGGAAAACCACGTTAAGCTTATATCGCTTGCCGCCTTGGAAGGTTTCGTCTCTGCCCAACTCAACTTCTGTTACAACGCCGTTAACATCTTCAAGGCGAGTCCAATTTACGTTAAATACAATATATCCCGCGTTGTCCGATACGGTCGCATTCTTATCGGGAACGCCGCCGGTTTTGGGGGTTTCGATATCGGAAGCTTCGACTTTTTCGATAATTTGTCTTTCCACAGGGCGCGTTGCCGCGGGAAGTCTAAAGAAAACAACGGCTTCTAAATTCTCGTAATCCTCGTTTGTGGAATAAATCTTTTGGGAAACCTCGCCGAGCGAAATGTTTTCCTCCATCAATTCGCAAATGTCATATCCGTTTGCGGCTCTGAAACGAATTCCCAACCAATAATTTGTGTTTGCGGCAATATTGCCCTCAACGGCAACATCGGAAAGTCTGCCATTGTTATCTGCAAATAAAACGCAATTACCGGAATGACCGTCAATGGGAAGGATTTCTATACCTGCAGAAGCAGAAACATCCAAGGAAGCTGCATCCTTGCCGATATAATAACCGGCAACCGTAAATTTAGCTTCCTCAACCAAAACGTCGCTAAAGAATGCATCGATTACAACGGCGTAGTCGGGCATTACAAAGGTAGTTGTTTCCGCCTCGTCATCAGCAAATTCAACCTTTTCGCCATAATAACTCCACCAGTTAAAAGAACGAACACCCGTAGTATCCTCGGCTACGATCGTTACAATTTCGTTGGGAATAGCAGAGGTGATAACTTCGCCATCGGCATTCTTTGCATAACCGTTGGTTATTTCTATATTATGCTTTTTAACGGAAGCCATTTCGATGACGATACAAGCATATTTTGTTTCGCTCATACCATTAATTCCGCAAATTGCCGTGTTTTCCACTTCGGTGCCGTTAACAAAAGCCGTCATTTCGCTGTATTTCTTGAATTGATAATAATCGAGCGCACCGATCCAAAAATACGCTTCGTATATTTTATCTTCCTCGAACACGTCGTTTGCAGACATATCCTTTTCGTCCGTTACGTTGTACCACATAACAGCATAATTTTCGCCCGCGGTGATAAATTCACACCCAACGGTGTCGCTGCTGAATTTCGGTTCCATATCGGGTTTTTCGCCAACAACAGGAACACCAATATTAACAGAAACAGAAGATATTTGGGTTGCAACTATTGCAACATCCGCAAAAACAGACGTTGTTGCGCCAAATACCATTAACAATGCAAGTAAAAGGCATAAGATTTTCTTTTTCATTTGTTTTCTCCTTGGTGGTTTTATATTGATATGCTTAAAAGCTTAAAGTTTTTCAAACAAGGTCATACCCATATTAAATGCAAGAAGACCTTCTTCGTTAATTTCGAGAGGTGTTTTCTGACCGTCAACCTCATAGAAGCAATTTCCGTCTTCCTCTGTCCAAGTATATGATTCCATAGGGATACGGACATTTTCGCCTATTTCTGCGCCTTCGGCTCTTGCGCTTTCGAGAATTTCGGGGGGCAGCTTCGATGCGTCGGGCAGTAGTATATAAGAATCAATGGTCTTATCTTCTTTCACGTTGATATGCAAATTAAACATCATTTCCATATCACCGTCATATATTCCCTTTTCGATAAGCTCCTCTTTTGAAAGGAAATTAAAACCGTTTTCATCGGGAATAAGCATCTTTTTTGCTTTCCAGGTTCCTATAATACTCATAATTATCTCCTTTTATTAAAATCTTCCGCCACCACCGCCATGGCTTCTGCCCGAGGACGACGTATGTGTTGAAGAATTATTTTTTGGTTTTGCGGTACGCGTTACAGTTCTGTAAAGGAAGAAATCACGCGATTGGGTTATTTGCATACTTCCCTGCTTTACGTAGGTTGTTGCATCTCTTTGGAGCTCTACCGTTTTTAGTTTTTGCTTCATAGACGAAACTACAATAAATGCGATAACGAAACCTATCACAACGGAAATGATAATATTCCTACTTGCATTAAAGGGAAAGCCGTTGATATATCCGTTTATGTAATAATCACATTGATTTATAAAAGTATTAAAAGCATCGGCATAATTGTCGGACGCCAAATCACTACTCATCAAAGAACCGATAGAATCGATATTAGAATCGGTAAAAGCATCGATAGCTTTGCCGCAGGTGGAAATATACCAAATTCCGCCTTCATCATCAAAGGTTATGAGAAGCAAAAGACCCGTAAAATCCTCGCCAAATCCATAACCGTTATAATCGTAATAATCGTCAGCAAAAGCACGTTCGCTTTTGTTGCCGATAGATTCTTGGGTTAGGATAACTATATCGTATTTATAATTTTCGCTTATCTCATCAAGACGGGAAAGGATTTTTGCTTCTTCGCTTTCAGAAAGAAGGTCGGCTTCATCTACAAGTCTTAACGGCTTTGTTTCTGCAGATACGATAATTGCCATAAGCGAGAAGACCAATATTAAAAGCATTATGCAGGATAAAATCTTTTTCATATTATAACCTCCTTACAGCAACCAGAACAAATAGGACAGACCGAAGCAAGCCGCAGAAGCGATTGCGCCCACGCCAAAGAGCCATTTTTTATATGCGCTCTTATCCATAGGAAGATTACCAACGAATTTGCCGGTTTGACCGTTCATAGCAAAGGTATAATTTTCGCCGTTCCATTTGGTATTCAATATCCAAACCGGCATAAGAGCATATTTCGCACTACCGTTTTGTAATTGCATATTTGCGGAAACGGGACTTACTGTTGCATACCCCTGAACCGTTGATGCAAATGCATCTGCCGTGCTTTGCTTAATACGCGCGTTTGCTCTTTCGATGCTTTGCTCTGCGTCCACATCGTATTTATCGGCAAGATAACCCGCAAGATAAGCCGTTTGGAAATCCACCGCGCCCGAAAAGTCAAAGGGCTCTATTGATTCCATAAGGTCGTCTGCCATTTTCGTGCTTCCGTCAACAGGCACACGCTCAAAACCTATACTTCCCGCTCGGGTTACCGAATAGAAGCTTGTTTCGGTGTAGTTGTAATTAGAATCGCTCCATGCGCGAACGCGTGTGGCTTTATATCTTATATTTGCATCGGCATCGGTATCATAAATCCAAAAAGGAACGTAAATTCCCTTTATTTCTTCTATATGGTTTTGGTCCTTAAAGACCTTGGGCAACAATCGTTTGCCCTCGTAATGCTTTTTCAACGCCTTAATTGCGGCTTCCTTATCAAGCTTGAAGGGGATAACATAGTCGGGCTTCAAAGCACCCGTAAACTGCCCCATCATAACAACCTGATTACCGCAGAAGGGACATTCGGTTGCCGCCGTGGTTTCATCCCCCACAATTTCGCCGCCGCAGGATTTACAGGAATAAACACGCATTCCATCGGTTTCGCCTGCTTGCCATTCCTGACCTGCCTTGGTTTCCCAATTCATATCGTCGGCGCTTTGGCTTTTTAGCTCCTCATCATAAGCGGTAAGAGTTTCCATTTCAAACTCATTATCGCAATAAGGACACTTCATTTTTTGAAGATTCGCATCAAATTCTATTGCGCCGTCGCAACACGGGCATTTATATTCTTGCAAATTCGACATGCTTAACACTCCTTTTGTCTGTTTTTTAAATATTCAAGATAGCTGTCGGGCATAGTTATTTGGGAAGAACCCGACGCATAAATAACCCATTCGCCATCTAAATTCTCGCGAAAAATCGCTGCCAGCTTGGCAAATTCCCTATCGGATGCATACCACGTATATGTTCTTCCGTTATATTTAGTATCATAAAAAAACTCATTTGCATCGTTGCCTATATGTTCCGCAAAATCTTTATAGGTCAATTTTGCCATGTCGGTTGCCGAGAAAAACATCGTTGTGCCTTTTAACCAACCGTAAACTGTTTCCTGTAATATAGAATGAGTAGTAAGTTGTTCTGACATTTTTTGTATTTCGGAAGATGTCAAATCAATGCCATATTCACTTCCGTCTTTAAATTGGATCATGTTTCATCCCTCGTTTTTATAAATTTCGGGGGCAATATTAACGTTCACATATATGCAACTTTACCCGACGAAGGTTCTCCGTCGGGATAAGTTATTTTTAATAAAAATGTTGTTTTATCGGATATCCTTTTCATCGAACTTTTTGCCACAGTTGGGGCAGAACGAAGGAACTCCGCTGTCATCTTCCACAGTCCAGCTGCATGCACTACATTCAATTTCGTCCGGAGTGAATTGCTTCATTCCGCATTCGTTGCAGAATTTATGTTTATTCTCGTTACCGCAGAAGCATTTCCAACTATTGCCCGTATTTTCGGCGGGGGGATTATATTCAGGGGCGGTAAGTCCCGCTTTTTCATAATCCAAACGTATTTTTGCTTCGGTCATTGCATCGACAGCTCTGCGCTTTATTTCCTCGCCACGTTCGGGATTGTTCATTGCTATTACAACCAACTCACGCGATAATTTTTCGCGGGTTTCTTCGTCGGGCGCGTTTCTTAGCTTTTCTATCAACTCGTCCTCGGGATTACCCGCAACCGCCCCAGCGACGCTATAGGCAACGCCTTTTTGACCGCAGGAGAAATATTCGGAGATTTCATCGCACAATGCCTTATATTCGCGATATTCGGGATAAAGCATAGGGTCAAATCCCGTTTTACCGATAATACCGCCCAAAATTCCGCTTCTTTGCTCTACCGTTTCGAGATAGAGGGTGGAAGAATTTAATCTTACGGATATATCATCGATATAAGGGATACCCGATATTTGTAACTTCAAATAGAAATCGTAGCTATACGTATAACGAGGAGGAGAATAGCTAACTCTTTCGCCCTTGTCGTTAGTATATTTTTCTTCGTTTCTGCTATCGCGAACGTCGATTTCATAAGAGGAAACGTTTTTAAAGGAAATAATATCCGCGTTTGCCGCTTTATAATCGTTCGCGCCGGAGATAACGAAGCGAGTGGGCACGCCCCCGTCAAGCTCGATAAATATCTTCTCGTATGCGCCCAAGCAAACGCTATCGTTAAACGCCTCGAGATCCTTTCTGTTTTGCTCACGGGAGGCGATTTGTGCCTTTATCTGTTCTACGGTGGAATGGCGACGCTCGCTGAAGAAGGGAGAAAGGAGTTTTACACAATCCTTACAAATCTCGCCGTCCTCTAACTTTTTATAACCGAACATTCCAACTTCTTTTCCACAGATTTCGCAATCCTTCTTTTTGAAAATATCGAAAAGACCCATAACAAATCCCTTTCTATAATTCAAGTATAATTTTTAATTTATTTTTTATTGCCGCAATTTGTGCAGAAGTTGCCGGTGTTCGCAGTTCCGCAAGAGCAGGTCCATTCGCCAGTTTCCTTCTTCGCACCGCAGTTAGAGCAGAAATTGCCGTTTACTTCTGCACCGCAAGCGCACTTCCAGCTACCTGCGGGTGCAGGCTTCTTTGCGCCGCAGTTTGCACAGAAGTTTCCGTTAACTTCAGCTCCGCAAGCGCATTTCCAAGCGTTTGCTTGCGCTTGTTGCTGCTGAGCCGCTTGCTGTTGCTGAGCCGCTTGCTGTTGCTGACCAACGTTATAGAACTGCTGAGCCGCGTTAAAGCCGCCGCCCATGGCGTTACCTGCCATATTCATTCCCATAAAGCCCATCATAGCGCCCGCTTCGTTGCCTGCTGCGGTTTCCATAGCATTTGCGGTTGCGTTGGTCATTCTGCCCGCCATCATAAAAGCGTTACTGCCCAGTGTAGCGGCATCTTCCATTTCGTTGATCTTCTTCATATCCTCATCGGTGAGGGTGATGGGATTCAACGCGATGGTTTCGATAGAAATACCTCTATCCTCGGACCAATCGGAATACAATTCCTGATTCATCGCTGC
>JAZRTL010000125.1:0-1526 GCA_045652025.1 Eubacteriales bacterium | reverse complement strand
CAACTCCTTGGCTCACAGAACGACATGGCTACGATCCGACTTGCCCTTATTGAGAATGGACATTCTGCCGATTTTATCCCAGTCGCCCATAAAGGTTTCCCATGCTTCTGCGCAGAAGCGACGGTTAATTTCTTTAATGATAGAATAAATACGAGGAAGCTTGAGCGCAAAGAGGTCCTCGTTCCAGCATTCAAGCGCTTCGGGAAGGACGGTATGGTTAGTATAGGAAACGGTTCTGGTTACGATATCCCATGCCTTATCCCAAGAAACGTGATGCTCGTCGATGAGGATACGCATCAATTCAGGGATACAGAGAGCGGGGTGAGTATCGTTAATATGGATAGCAACCTTATCGGGAAGGTTATCGAGCGATTTGAAGCGGAAGAGGTGTCTCCAGATGATATTTTGGAGAGATGCGGAAACCAAGAAATATTGTTGGGTAAGGCGCAAAAGCTTACCTTCGTGGTGGTTATCCGCGGGATAAAGCACCTTGGAAATGGTTTCGGCGATAGTATTTTCCTCTACTGCCTTAAGGTATTGACCTTGGGAGAACGCTTCCATATTAAAGTTATTAATATCTCTTGCCTTCCACAAGCGGAGAGTATTAACCGCCTTACCTACACCGCCCGAAATGAGAAGGTCGTAAGGAACTGCTTCTACCTCGTCGTAATCCTCGTAGATAATCTCGCAATGGCCGTCCTTCCATTCCTCGCGAACCTTACCGCCGAAGCGAACGGTGGTAGCTCTATCGTGGCGAGGAATAAGCCAGTTTTGGCCATCGGGCAACCAGATATCAGGAAGCTCGAGCTGTTCGCCATCGACAAGGCGTTGCTTAAACAAGCCGTATTCGTAAAGGATACAGTAGCCGCGCGCGGGATAATCCTGCGACGCGAGCGCATCCATAAAGCAGGATGCAAGGCGACCAAGACCGCCGTTACCTAAGCCGGGGTCGGTTTCGAGCTCATAGATTTCATCAAGGTCGAAGCCAAGCTTTTTAAGAACCTTGCGGTATTCATCCTCGATACCGAGGTTACAAAGGTTCATCTTAAGCGATCTACCTATAAGGAATTCCATACACATATAGTAAACCTGCTTAGATTGGTTTTTTGCAACCTTTTCTTCGAATTCTTTATTTCTGGTAGCAAGTATATCGCGTACAGAAAGTATCGTTGCTTGATACATTTGATTAATATCGGCGTCCTTTTCGTTAATACCGAAGTAGCGCGAAAGTTTTCCGCCAAGTGCCTCTTGAATTTCGGAGGCGGTGAGTTTTTTAGCCATTGTTATGGTTCCCCTTTTGGATTAATCGAAATTTTTATAAAGTTCTATATAGGAGCGCGCACTTTGCTTCCAAGAGAAGTCAACGCGCATAACCTTTTTACGAAGTTGCTCGAAGAATTCACGATCTTCGTTATAAATTGTTATTGCACGGTAGATAGAGCCGAGCATTTCATAGGCGCTATACGCCGCGAAGGTAAAGCCGTTACCGCCGCCAACGTTACCGATATCCTTTATACTATCGTACA
>JAZRTL010000124.1:0-4509 GCA_045652025.1 Eubacteriales bacterium | reverse complement strand
CACCTTAGCGGTATCATCGAAGCTAACCTCTACAACGATTGCATCGGTAAGAAGGTTATATCCCTCGGGAGCAACAAGCTCGGTGATGGTATAAGTACCTGCGCCAAGACCGGTGAAGGTGATAACGCCGTTTGCATCAACGTAGCCGACTGCGGTGATGTTAGAGGTGTCGGTTTGCTTGGTTACGGAAGTGATTTTGGTATACTTTTGTGCAGCGTTGTCGTAAAGGTCAACGTTTGCTTCGTAAGTAACGCCATCCTCGGTGTAATCCGAAACGATAGGAGCTTGGGTGGTGTAGGTGCCGTCCTTAAGCATCCAATATTCGCCGTTTGCATCGGTAACGAAGATAGTCTTATTAATGAATTCGATATTGGTGGAAACACCTGCGATAGAGAACTTTGCACCGGTAAGAGTATTGCCGTTGCCATCTACCTTGGTAAGCTTAATTTCAGAAGAATAGTTTCTGGTTTCTGCGCTGGGACCTTCGCCGTTGGGCTCGGTAGGAAGATTATCGGGTGTTGTGGGGGGTACGTCGGGAAGCTCGGGAGTACCGCCGAAGAACCAGTTAAGCTCTGCGTAGTTAACCATTGCTTCGCCAACCTTAACGAGTTCGTTAACGGTTGCGGTGTAGGAGATGGTTACAACAGCGTTTGCATCGTAAAGGAAGTTGCCATCGTAAACGCCATCGGTAACGCTTTGCATAGGAATTACAACAAGGAAATCCTGGTCGTCAGCCAAATCAACAGCTTCGGTATCTTGAGTATATAACTGGTATGCATCAAATGCAGTAGCTTCGCCTTCGCCATTCTTAATAGTAACGGTAACGTCGTTATTATAGGTCATGGTGTCTTCCATGTTGTCGAAAACGTAATATTCGCTAACCTTGGTGGTGCCGAGGTAGTGAACGAGGGGAACATCGATAGAGAACTCAAGGGTTTCACCGATAGTAACCGCTTGCTTGTTAACGGTCTTATCGATAGAAGGAGAACCGTTCTTATCGATAATAACAGCTTCGGGATTAGTGCTGTCGATAGTAACAGCAGAACCGAGCGAGGAGGTTACGTAATAGTAGCCATATTCAAGGCCTTCAAACGCAACGCTGGATGCAGTAGCCACTACGCTATCGGTAGCGGTAGTTGCGAGAGTTGCAAGAAACTCGATTGCGCCCGCGGTAAGATTACCGGTAGAATCAACTGCAGCTTCGTTAATAGAAATAAAACCGTTAGCGTCCTGAACGAAATAATCGTTTTCTTCAAGCTCGCCGTCATAAACATAGGTAATTGCACCATTGTTGCCCAACAAAGCATCGAAAACCTTATAAACGGTGTAGGTTTCGCCAAGTGAAGCGTTGGTGATAGTGATTTTGCCGTTTTCGGTTGCAGCGGTAGCGAAAATGCCCATAGAGCAGATCGTAAGAACCGCAAGAACAACAGCAAGAACTCTTTGAGTAGTCTTCATAGTTTTGAACCTTTCAAGATATATTTCTAATTTTAACACAATTTAAAACAGCTTAGTTATAATAAACTTTTCTGTTTCTTTTTCGATAGAACGAATAACAGAGCCACGCCGTGCCAAGAACAATAACAACGCCAAGCGCAGTAATTAACGCCGTACCCGCACCGCCCGTTGAGGGAAGCATATAGCCGATATAGTTTTTAACGTAAAGCACGCCGTCGTTTGCGCTTAAATACTTATTGCCCAAAAGGAAGGTGGAATCTATTATACCGCCTTGTAGTCTTAAGGGTTGCGCGCCGTCCATTATCTTATAGCCCATAGGACCTTCGGTTTCTTTAAGCCAATAGGTCTTTCCGTCCACAAGATCGTTAATGGTTATCCTACCGTTCGCATCGGTAGCGTATTCGCCAAGCATAACCGTTAGCTCTTCGTCCCCATAAAGCTCGAAGGTAATACCTTCGACGGTTATCGGGTTGCCAAATTCATCGACCTTCTGAAGCTCGAGCTTTGCACCAACGCGGTTGGTTACAACCCAGTTTGCCGTTCCGTCCTCTAAAGTGGTGTTGCTGTAAGCAACCTCATATCCCTCGGGAACGTTAACCTCTTCGATTATATATTCATAATCGGGAGAAAGAACGTGGTATTCGGAAAGATTATCGAACCTATAAGACCAGCTGTTTTCGGGACCTAAGGTAACGGGTGAGCCGATTTGAGTTTTAACAAGCTCGCCATTTTCGATATAGGTTAGAAGCAGCGCAACGCTTATCGGAGCGTGGTCATCGGCATTATAGCTGTCCTGCCATTGCTTATTAACGATAAGCGATTCGGTTTCGACCTGAACGACGGGATGGTCGTAGGTATCCGAGGCGGGTTCGTTAAACACAATATATTCAACGATAGCGTTATTGTTGGAATAAAATCCCTCTTTATTAGAGCTTGTGTTATTTGTGCCATAATCGGTGTTTGCATCGCCCTTAGCGTTATAGCCGTCGGAGAAGGCAAACTCGTTATATGCAGTTTGTGTGTTTTTAACGTTATACGATAACGTATAAGTATATTCGGGAAGGAACTGATAGCTTGGCTTAAACTTCGCGACAACCGTACCGGTGGATTCGGTAGGAACTGCAGAAGTATCGCCGGGGATATAAGTTACGCTTTCGACAATAGAACCGCCGGCGGTCGTTACCGAGCCGTTTTGGAACAACACGGTAGTTTGGTTTGTTTCGTTATTCTTCATCGAAACGATAAGATCGGGATCTTCGGTGTTATAACGGACGTACTTGCTGAGTTCGTCGGTCATAACAACGCTTTTGGGATAGAATATCGATTCCAAACGAAGCTTAAGCTCGGACATATTGCTTTCGATACCGTAGAATTCACCGTGGCCCTGCTCTGCCATATACTTAAGAACGTCAGGGCTTTGGTTATTGTTTTCGCTTTCGGCGTTAATATCTTCCGAAACACCAACCGTAAACACGGTAACACCGGGGTTAGATTGTTGAAAATCGTCAAACGCGCGTTTAGAGGGCTCTTTACAATAAGAATAGGTTGTAGCAACACCCTTCGCCCAACGCTTGCCAACGTCTTCTTCATCGAGAACATATCCGGTGGATACTACCGTTCCGATATCGTTAGCGTTAATCTGGAACAACGTTGGAACACCGTCGGAAAGGAATATCATTACCTTTCGGTGTCCGTTATTACGGACCGATTCCGAAGCAAGCGCCTCGGTAGCGCGAAGCAAGCCCGCTTCGTAGTTGGTACCGGAACGTGTCTTACATTCGCAATCGACGAACGTACCCGCCGTTCTCGTCCAATCCAAGAGAATCTCTGAATCGTTGGTATAATCGATATCGGGCTTGGAAACGAGATCGCTGGTATATTCAATATTATCTACCAAGCCATAGAATTGAACTACCGCAACGTTATTTTGGCTGTTCAACCCAAGGAAGTAGGAAATAAATCCATCGCTTGTAACTCTCGTGGTAGAACCGTTAAGGAACTTTGTTATCGCATCGTCGCGGCGCATATTTCCGTCCATATCGGCAGTTTCCATACTGGAAGAAGCGTCAACAACGATAAGAAGGTCAATAGGTTCGCTCTTACCCGTCATATCAAGATACAAGCGGTAATAATCCTCGCCCGTAACGTTGGTATTGGGGTTTACAACGCCATCGCCCAAGTCGTCGATGGTTTTGTTATGCTCGAAGTCCTTTGCCTCTTGTTTAGGATTGTAGGTGATGCGTTCTGCAACGATTTTATAGTTAAGAGTGGTATAATAAGCATCTTCCTCGTAAAGAGTGAAGGTAGTCAGATTATTTGTGCTTGTTGTCGAAGAATAGCCGTTGTTATATCTGAAATAGCGGTTTGAAGTGCTAAGCTTAATACGTCCGTTACTATCTATTGTAACGCTGCTGCCCGAGTTGGATTTAAGCGAAGCACCGCTGCTTATATCCAAATACATATTCTTACCGACGTTCTTAAGAGCACCGTCGTAATACCATCTCATATAGTCGGAAACGCTTGACGTAATGGTATTGTTTCTAACGGTTACGTTCCCGCGGGACAAGTTCGTATTGGAAGCTGATGCCTGAGGTGCATAGCTCGAGTTATGAAGCAACACGTAGGTTTTGCCGTTTGTAAAGGACGAAACCTTATTCCAATTTACAACTTTATCGCCGCCTGTAATAACGCCGTAGATATAATATTCATTGCCGTACTGAAGAGAGTAATTACCTGCCTCGAGGTTGGTAAAGCTACCCTCCCAGCTGTTAGATTTACTAAGGGTTACGGTCTTGCCCGTAGATACGCCGTTTTTATAAAGAGTTACAACAAGCGTATCGTCGTTGGCAATGCCGGAAGTTTCGACATTTATTGTGCCGCCTTCGCTAACCGTGTTAGCTTCGGTTTGGTTATCGGTAACGTCAATAGCAATAACCGTGCCGTCGGCAAGCTTAATAGTAAGCTGTTCGGTAGTGGAGAAGGGTTCCTTTGAAGTAAGCACCCAATCGGAAGCCGTTCCTTCTTCGTTAACGCTTTGGGAAACGCTAACGT
>JAZRTL010000123.1:0-9618 GCA_045652025.1 Eubacteriales bacterium | reverse complement strand
CCCATCGGGAACATAACGTTATAGCCCTCCATACGCTTCTTGCGGGAAACAACCTCCAAGCCGGAATATGCCTTAATATGACCAACGTGCATACCCGCACCGCTGGGGTAGGGAAATTCTACCAAAGCAAAAAACTTCGGCTTTTTGCTGTTGTCCTCGGCTTCGAATATTTTGGCATCGTCCCAACGGGCTTGCCATTTTTGTTCTATGTTTTTAAAATCGTGCTTCATTATTCTTCTTCATCACTTTCCGTGTGTATAATTTCGGCGCCGTTCCACAAACGCTCTAATTTATAAAAATCGCGCGCTTGCGCGGTAAATACGTTAACAACAACCGAACCGTAATCGAGCAAGGTCCAAGCGTTTCCGCCTGCGCCTTCTATGTGGTTGGGCTCAACGCCGAGCTGCTCCTTAAGCTGAAATTCAACCTCGTCTGCGAGCGCTCTTACGTGGGTGTTCGCGGTACCCGTTGCAAGCACAAAGTAATCCGCCAAAATGGTTTGCTCGCCAACCGCAAGAACGGTAACGTCAATACCTTTTTTGTTGTCGAGCGCGGCATAGGCAATATCTGCTATCGCCTTTGCTTGCTCCTTTTGCAAGTTTTCGTTCATTTATCTATATCCTTTCGTTAAGTTGCTTTAAATAAAAATTTCTTGCCTCTATCGTGTTGCGGTCTATCGTGTTGCCCTTGTCGATAAGATGCTTAAGCGTTGTATCGAACGAGCGAACGAGAGTGCTTAAAAGCACGGTTTCTTTGTCGCAATTACGCTTTAGGTTTTTTTGATAATGCTCCCTAAGCTTAACGCAAGCGGGGTCATCGCGGAATTCCTCTATATAATCGGCAAGATAAATAACAATCTCAAACGGTGTCATATTCGCTCTGCCCGTTGTGTGCCAATAAATCGCCGAGCAAGCATCGCTCGAAAGCCCAAAATATTCTTGTGCAATGGCAGAAGCGGTTTTACCGTGCAAAAGCTTAGGTGCAATTTTTTCCTCGTCGCTAAGCTCAATGCCGTATTTCGCACAAAGCTCGAATTGGGTTTCAAATGGATATTCCTTGGTGTAATCGTGCATAAGAGCGGCAAGCTCTACCTGCTTTAAATCTAACCAAGGGAAATGTGTTTTTGCAAGCTCCTTTGCACAATCGGCAACGCCCATAGTGTGCTTAAGCCGCTTTTCCGAAACCTTAATCGAAGAAAGTATTCTGTTAGCGTCTGTCATATTCCATACAACCCCTTTGCCTTAATATATTCATAAACGCCTTTTGGAAGGTCGTTAAAAGCTCGGTTGCTTCTAATTTCCGAGGAGGAAATTTCTATGTTTTCGTTGTTAAGTATAAAAATCGGCTTGCCCGCGGTTTTCTCGAGCGTTTCTATTGCGCTAAAATTCGGTTCGCCTCTTGCGGCAATAACGATATTTGTGTTTTTAAGGATAAATTCATAATCCTTCCATCGCGTAAAGCCGCTAACCCAATCCCCGCCGATAAGTAAATAAAGCTCGTCGTTTGGGTGGGTATGTAAAAGCTCTGCAATAGTGTCGCGCGTGTAGCTTTTTCCGCTTCGCTTTAGCTCAATATCGCTAACGGTAACCTTTTCAATACCGTCAAAGGCAATTTTTAGCATATTAAACCTGTCCTGCCCCGAAACCTCGGCTTCTTCCTTTTTCGGAGAAACGTTGTTGGGGATAATATAAAGCAGGTCAAGCGTTAGCGCGTTGATAAATTCCTTGGCAACGCTAACGTGCGCCTTGTGGACGGGGTTAAACGTGCCGCCGAAAATACCAATTTTATTCTTCATCCCAGTTGTGCCAAACCTCTGTTACGTCGTCGTTGTCCTCGAGCGCTTCTAAAAGACGGTTCATCTTTGTCTTTTGGTCTTCGTCATCAAGGCGAACGTAGTTAGAGGGGATTTTTTCGGGGTCTGCGGATTCGATAGTATAGCCCTTTGCCTCCAACGCCTCGCGAACCGAGGAAATTTCGCTTATATCGGTAAATACCTCGCCGTTTCCGTCCTCGGTGGTAAAGTCAAGCGCGCCGCAATCCATACAAGCTTCCATAAACTCGTCCTCGTCCTTTATGCCGGAAACAACAATAACGCCCTTGTCGGCAAACAGATAGGATACACAACCCGAGGTGCCAAGGTTGCCGCCGAACTTATCGAAATAATGGCGAACCTCGCCCGCGGTTCTGTTGCGGTTGTCGGTAGCCGCGTTAACTATAATAGCAACGCCGCCGGGGCCGTAGCCCTCGTAGGTAAGAACCTCATATTGAACGCTGTCCGCGCCCGACGCCTTTTTAATAACTCTTTCGATGTTATCGTTGGGCACGTTTAAGCTCTTCGCCTTTGCAATAAGGTCCCTAAGACGTGTGTTAGAGGTGGGTTCGGGACCGCCGTCGCGCACCGCAATGGCAATCTCCTTACCAATCTTTGTAAAAACCTTTGCTCTTTGTGCATCGGTCTTTTCCTTTTTGTGCATTATGTTTTTCCATTTGGAATGTCCTGACATATTAAAGCTCCTTAAAAGTGAATAAAGTTAATGTTTGATTTCTATCGCAAGATACGTGCCTTAAAACGCTTGCGTTTTTCATCGAAAGCGTTAGCGCCCTATATTTCCTCGGTTCTTCTCATACCGAGAAGGTCAAGGCATCTGCCAAGAATATTGCGCGATGCCTCGGTAAGTGCAAGGCGGAACTGTTCGGTTTCTCCGCCGGAGCCGAGAATACGGCAGTTGTGATAGAACTGGTTAAACAAGGTACAAACCGAAAGCGCATAACGGGAAATATGGCTCGGCTCGAAATCCTTTGCCGCGCGTGTTACAACGCTTTGGAATTCCGCAAGCTCTTTAATAAGCTCGGTTTCCTCGGCAACGGGGGTATAGCCGGAATAATCGCCGCCGCCGTTACCTCTGCGAAGCACGCTTGCCGCGCGGGCGTAGGTATATTGAATATAAGGACCGGTGTTGCCCTCGAACGAGAGGGTGCCTTCCCAGGTAAAGTTGGTGTCTTTAATACGGCTGTTTGCAAGCGCGCTAAAGATTACCGCGCCCAAGCCGACTGCTTCGGAAATTTGGTCCTTGTTGGCGTTGTCAACGTTCTTTTCTTCAATAATCGCTCTTGCCTTTGCAACCGCTTCGTCAAAAACGTCGTTAAGAAGAATAATGTTGCCCGTACGGGAAGCAAGCTTTTCGCCGCCAAAGGACATCGTGCCGTAGGGGATGTGAACGAGGTTGGAAGCCCACTTTTTGCCCATAAGCTCGGTAACCTTAAACCATTGTGCGAAGTGGAGCGATTGACCTGCGCTTGTAACGTAGGCGCAAATATCGAAATTATAGGTGTTAAATCTGTAATTAGCCGCCGCAATGTCGCGGGTGGGGTAAAGGGTAGAGCCGTCGCGCTTAAGAATTAGCGCGGGGGGCATATTAAATTCCGTAAGGTCAACGATGGAAGCACCGTCGTCGATTTTTAAAAGCCCTGTTTCTCTAAGCTCGTCAACAATCGCGGGCATTTTGTCGGTATAAAGACTTTCGCCGTCCCAAACGTCGAACTCAATACCCAATCTCTTATAGGTTTGGGTATATTCGCGAAGCGAAATGTCCTTAAATAATTGCCAAATAGCAAGATATTCCTCGTTGCCGTTCTCAAGCTCGCGGAACGCTGCACGTGCGGCATCGTTAAGCGAGGGGTCCTTTTCGGCTTCCTTGCCAAAAAGCACGTAAATACGCTCGAGCTCCTTAATGCCCTCGCGCTCTAATTGCTCCTTGCTCGACCATTTTTTAAAGGCAACAATCTGCTTGCCGTTTTGGGTGCCCCAGTCGCCAAGGTAGTTAAGCGCAACGGTTTTGTAACCGCAGAACTTGTAAATGTTGCGAACCGCGTTACCGATAACCGTTGTGCCAAGGTGGCCAAGGTGAAATCTTTTTGCGATGTTGGGGGAAGAGAAGTCGAGAACAATGGTCTTGCCCTCGCCCATAGCGCAAAGCTCGGGATATTCGTCCTTAACGAGATTAGCCAAATCCGCAAGGTATTTATCCCCCGCAAAGAAGAAGTTAAGGTAAGGACCTGTGGGTGCAACCTTGGAAAGACCGTCAATTTTCCCAAACCTTTCGCCAAGCTCTGCCGAAATAGCCGCGGGGTTACCGCGAAGCAATTTGGAAAGACGGAAGCAGGGAAGCGCCAAATCGCCTAATTTCGAATCGGCAGGCGTTCCCAAAAACGAAGCGATTTCCTCTGCCGAAAGGGTCGCGCCCTTTTCGGTAACATAATCGCTGACCGTGTTGCATATTATAGTTTTGATGTCGCTCATATCTATACTCCAATTAAAAAGTCTATTAATCCGATTATTATAATAATATATCATATTATTATACTAAAATCAAGACGAAACCAAGCTTTTTAGCCCATTAAAATCCCCATATTTTAACGAAAGCGAGCAAAATATGCAAATTCATATCGTCGCCCTTGGCGAAACGCTCTTTTCTATCTCTTCCCGCTACGGCGTAGATGCCTCTATCCTTGCCTTTAATAACGATATTGCCGACCCGCTAAAGCTCCCCGTCGGTCAACCCGTCGCTGTTGTTTTTCCAAAGCTAACCCATACCGTTTTAAAGGGGGAAACGCTTTTATCTATTGCGAATAATTATAACGTAAGCGCCGAGCAGATATACCGCAACAACCTTTTTTTAAACGGTAGGGACGAAATTTTTATCGGTCAAACGCTCTATATCGAAATCGAAAGAGAGCCGCTTGGCTCTTTTGCAACGGGGGGATACGCCTACCCCCAAATAAGCGAGCTTTTGCTTCGCCGTGCGCTCCCGCTTATGAAGGCGCTAATGCCCTTTACCTACGGCTTCCGCACCGACGGCACGCTGGTCGCCCCAGACGATGCGAAAATGCTTGCGATTGCAAGCGATTACAGCACCGAGCCGGTAATGCATCTTTCAACGCTAACCGATAACGATAATTTTTCGGTCGAGCTTGCCGAAGCGCTTTTCAACTCGCCCGATATGCAAAAAACGCTTCTCGATGCGGTTATTGCCAATATGCAAGCCAAGGGATATACCGCGCTTGACGTTGATTTTGAATTTTTGGGTGCGGAAAATGCAAGGAAATATGCCGATTTTGTGGCATACTGCAGACAGCGGTTGCTTCCTTACGGCTACGGTGTTATGACCGCGCTTGCCCCAAAAACCTCGGATGACCAAGCGGGCGCGCTTTACGAGGGGCACGATTACGCGCTTCTCGGCGAGGCGGCAGACGCGGTTTTGCTAATGACTTACGAATGGGGCTATACCTACGGGCCTCCTATGGCGGTTTCGCCAATAAAGCCGGTGCGTGAGGTTGTCGATTACGCGCTAACGAAAATCCCCGCCGAAAAGATTTTGCTCGGCATTTCCAACTATGGATATGATTTTACGCTTCCTTACGTTCAGGGTGTTTCGCGCGCTACCTCGGTTTCGACAAAACGCGCCTTTACGCTTGCTTCGGAATACGGCGCGGAGATATTTTTCGACCCCGTTTCGAGAGCGCCTTATTTCGATTATGCTGCCGAGGGCAAAAGCCACCGCGTTTGGTTCGAGGACGTGCGCTCAATAAGCGAACGGTTGCGCTTGATGGCGGAAAAGGGGCTTCGCGGCGCGCTTTGGTGGAACCTCGACCGCGAAAACAACCAATCCCTAATCGCCATTAACGATTTAATAAATACACGTTCCTTGGATTTATTCTCACAAACTGCAAACAATTTCCAAAACCCATAAAAATTCCTAAAAAATTCGGTTCGGCTTCGACAAATCTTTGTCCCCGAGGGGTTGTATAATGGACCTCCCAAAATACAAAGAAACGGAATTTTAAAAAATGGAAAACACAAAAATCAAACGAATCGAAAAAACAAAGGGAGCCGCTTGGCTATATGCTATCGTCGGATTTTTGGCGGGCGCTTGTCCGCTCGGGAGCGGGCTTTTGCCGTTTGGGTGCGCCCTGCTTTGCGCGATGCCGAAAAGGCGAAGAAAAGAGGTATTCTACGGCGTTGCCGCCTCGGCTCTGCTCGACCCTTGTATCCCGCTGGGGCTGTTTTGCGCCGTTTATCTCTTTTTGGTGCTGGAGCACCGCGAAAAAAACGGCGGGCTTTATATGTATATAAGAATTTTGCTCTCCTTTTCGATAAGCGCGCTAAGGGCATCCTACGTTGCGCTTTCGGGTATTAACGATATAAACGGGGTATTTTCCTTGCTTACCGCGGTTATCGCTTACCCCGCGTTCACCTACGCCTTTGCGGGCTATTTCGATACGAAAAGGGAAATCCGCCCAAAGCGATACGATATTTCGCTTCTTGCATTCGCGTTTTGCTTTGCCCAGCTTTTTTCGGGCTTTAAAATCGGCTCGGAATCGCCCGCGCTTTTAATCGGCGCGTTGTTCACCCTATCGCTTGCACGCTCGCGCGGGTTCGCTTTTGGCTCTGCTTGCGGAATCCTTTGCGGGCTAACGCTCGGCGGTAGCGCAACGGGCGCGCTTGGAGTTTTGGGGATGACCTACGGGCTTTTGGTTAACGAGGTGGAATGGCTTTCGCTAATCCTTTCGTTTATGCTTTCTGTCAGCGGATATTTTTATCTTTCGGGCGGGGTCGGTACGGCAGAAGCAATTATAATGCTTGCAATCGCCTTTGGGCTCTTTTTGCCGATAAGAAGTAAAATAACGGTTTACCGACTTGGCTCTTCAAGCGCCGAAAAACGCGCCTATGACCGCCGTCTTGCGCGCTATGCAACCGCCTTTTCCTCGCTTTCCTCGTTGTTCTATACCGTTTCGGATTGCGCCAAGGAGGAAAGCATAACCGACCTAAACGGGCGGATTGTAAAAACGGTCGAGAATTTTTGCTCGCGTTGTGATGGATGCGAGCTCGATAAAAGCGAAATTTCCAACTTTTTCACAAGCGAATACCGTCGGAGCGGGGTAACGCTCTATTCCCGAATACCAACCCACATAAGCTCGCGTTGCCCAAACGCCTGCGCGATGGCAAGACAGATAAATAACCTGCCTGTCGCACGGGAAAAGCAAGGAGAGAAGGGACTAAAGCAGATGGCGGACGAATATTCCGCGTTCTCTACTATCCTTATCGATGCGGTTAAAAAGCAGGACGATTGCCACCGAACCGATAAAAACCTTGCCGAGCAAATTCGCCGTTCGCTTTCCGAAAACGGTGTCGATTGCGACGGCGTTAAGGTTCAAGGCACGCGAATTCGCCATATAACCGCCTTTGGCGTAACG
Source organism: Eubacteriales bacterium (assembly GCA_045652025.1). Classification (GTDB taxonomy): domain Bacteria; phylum Bacillota; class Clostridia; order Oscillospirales; family CAG-382; genus Coliplasma. The sequence goes on along the minus strand of JAZRTL010000123.1, from coordinate 2,364 downwards.
CCCGAAAAAATAACCCGCACCCCAAACGAGATTTCGAACGCGGTTGCAAGCGTTTTACATACGAGAGTAACCCCGCCCGAGCTTTCGTTTAACGATGGCTATAACCTAATGCACCTAAAAACCACAACTGCCGTTAGGGTTGAATATGCAAAAATATCCGAGGCAAAGGACGGCGAATCGGTTTGCGGCGATACGGTTAGCGTTTTCGAAAACGACGAGCGTTATTTCTATTGTCTTGTTTCGGACGGTATGGGTAGCGGGCGGGATGCCGCGCTAACAAGTCGGCTTTCGGCAATAATGCTCGAAAAGCTTTTAACGGTCGGTGCCGAAAAGGAAAGCGCGCTTAAATTACTAAATAAGGCGTTAACCGAAAAGGACGAGGAGGTTTTTGCAACCGTCGATTTGTTGGAAATAGACCGAATAAACTCAACCGCAACGCTAATTAAAGCGGGCGCGGCACCAACGCTTTTAATCCGAAAAGGAAAGCTAACGCTTATCGAAGCCCGAACCCCGCCCGCAGGCATTATGAAAAAGCTAATCGCCGAGAAAAAGACCTTTAAATTAGAGCGTGGCGATATGATAGTAATGCTTAGCGACGGTGTTCTTCAAACGGGTAACGAATTTAACCTTTTCCAAACCGAAAATATACCCCCGCTCCCGAGCGCACGCGCTATGGCGGGTAAAATAATGCGTTCGGCAAGAAAGGAAAACGAATATTGCGACGATATGTCGGTTTGCGCGTTAAGAATTTATTAAAATATGCTTGAAAAACGCGCGCTTTTGGGGTATTATAATCGAAGTAAAATAGCTTTTTCGGTGGATTAGATGCGAATTAACAGCGATAAAATATGTAACTTGCCCCTTGGCGAGCTTTGCGAGAAAATTAAAAAACTAAAATCTCCTGCCGTGCTGCTCGATAACGAGCTAAAGGTGGTTTATAAAAACCGCTTGGCGACCTCGCTTCTTCGCGATTTAAGAAGGGGTAGGTCGATGGGGGAATATCTCCCAAAAAGCGTCGGCTTTACCGTTTCGGAAATGAAGCCGAACGAGGTAATCTCGGTCGAGCTTAGAATCGGCGCGCAAATACTTGGCGCAACCGTCGTTTGTACAACCGATTACCGCTTGGTGCTCGTTTGCCCGATGGCGATAAACGTTTTTAAAAGCTTGGAATCTATTTACCGTAAATCCTCGGGCTACGATATATCCTTGCCCTACGATATATCCTTGCCCAACTCCGAGCCGCCGATAGTCGACCTCGTTAACCAATCGCTAAATAAGCTTTCCTATGCCCACGTTCCGAGCTTCTTTAACGCAAAGGCGCTGGTAAGGGGCGTTGTGGATTGCTTTTGCTCGCTAACGGGCGCAAGGGTTGTTACCGAAGAAAGCGGTTGCGAGCTTATCTCGCTCGGGTCGGAGAGGGATTTTGCGCTTATCGTCGCCTATATCCTTTCTATCTGTAACGAGCAATCGAGCGATAAAAAAATTAAGCTAAAAATGCTCGAATCGGACGGCACAATCTGCCTTCGCTTTAGCGTTTCCACCGCCAAGGTCGCTTCTCCCGAGGCAGCTGACGAGATAGCCGAAAACGTAGAATATAAAAGCGATTACGAAAACAATTTTAACGGAAAATTAGTTCTTATAAAGCTGATTTCGGATGGCAACGTTTGGGACTTCGATTTAAAAAAGAGAGATAACGGAAAGCTGTCATTCGAGCTTTGCGCCCCGCTTGCCGAGGAGCGCGAAAGCTTTGCCCTGCGCGATGTTTCTGCCGAGGAAATCCAAAAAATCGTTACTGCTATTATTCAAAAATAAACAAAAATCGCCACGTTCCTTTTGCTCGGAGCGTGGCTTTTGTTTTTCGGCGTAAAATACGAGAAAACACAAAAAATATATTTTTCGATAATTTCTTACAGACCTTGACATTTTAGTTTGATAGCGTTATAATATGTTAAACAATTTAAGAAAGGGGGCAAAATGATGGATAATAGAGTTCTTTTCGGTATTATGTGCATCATTTTCAATTCTATTGGCGTTCCTTGTTTTATGCAAGGTAAGGTTAGCAAAGGTATTTTGCGCATAGTATTGGCGTGTGTTACTTGCGGCGTTATCGGCATCATTAACGAAATTAAGGGTATCATTGTTGGTATTAAGATTCTCGTTATGTCTGACGAAGAATACAACGCAAAGAAGGGCACTATCAGTACAGGTATCCCCGATTGATCAGCGCTTGAAATTAGACGAAGCAAAGTTTCCTTTTCGAAATTTCTGCTTCGTCTATATTTTTATATTTAAGAGGTTAAAATGAAAATACAAAAGCCAAAGGAAAAGCTGTCGGTATTTGCTATCGGAGCAATTATCGTTGGG
>JAZRTL010000122.1:0-13099 GCA_045652025.1 Eubacteriales bacterium | reverse complement strand
GCTCGGGCTCGGGTTCGGGCGCGGGGAGAAGCTTAACGTGAAGTAAATATTCAAGCGTTTCGCCGTCGGGCGCACCGATGGTGATGGTTATATCCTTGTCTGCGCCGTTTATTTCGGTATCGCTAATAACCACGCTCGCGGTGTCGCTTTGGGGAATACAATAAAGGTTAATTCTTTCGGTATCGTGCTTAACCTCGACCGTATATTCAAAATAAGAAGGGTTAAAGTTCGGGGAAAGCTTATATCCCTCTACCTCAAGGGTTTCAAGCTTGCAGTTGCTGTCGATAGTCGGCGCTTCAAGGCGAACGACGTTAAAGCTGTAAACCTCGCTCGTTTGGTTTTCGTCGGTAAAGGTAACGCTTATCTTGCAATCGCCCTTGTTCGAAACAACAACCGAGGGAATATCTACCGTCTGGTTAACCTTGTGTGTAACCGAAATATCAAGCAACGCGGAATTATGGGGGATATAAACGTTATATTCCTGCTTGGCGGGAGAGAATACAAAGCCCTCTGCGTTGTTAATTTTTATATCAAAGCTGTTATAAACCTTCGGTAAAACCGCATTGCTAACGCTTTGGGGCTTAACCTTTTTACATCCCTCGGAATAGGTTAGCGTAATTTCGCCCGTAGAGAAGCTAATTTCCTCGTTCGGTTGGGCATTAACGCGGAACCTAAGCGAAACCAAGGTAATAAATGCCGTTTTGCATTCCTCACCCTTGTCCTCATAAGCGTAAAATGCAACCGAACTACCGTTGTTATAGCAATCGAAGTCCCAACCCGCCGTGTTAATTCCAATAAGCTCAAGGCAATCGCTGTAAAACAACTCGCCGTAGGCGCCAAGTAGGTTCTTTGCGCCGTCGATGCAAATTGCAACCTCAACCGTGTTTCCGCTTTCAATTACCGAAAGTGTTTGGATTTCGGCTTTGGAAAACGCGCTTTCGGGAGCAACGCCAAGGGGCGAATCGGTTCGTCCGAAAAGCATCTTTTTAAGCGCACGAAAATCGTTGTCGTCAATCATACCGCTTTTGTCAACGTCTGCGGCGGCAAGCGTTGCGCTATCGTATTCATATCCGCGCAAAACCCGCTCGAGAACGTAAAGGTCGCCCGCGGAGATAAATGCATCGCCGTCTAAATCGCCAACTATAACCGCTACCAATTCGTCCGAAATCTCGCCGTTTTCGTCCAAAAGCGTAATTTTGCTTCCGGTCGCAACAAACTTCTTTGCCAAGCTTCCGCTCGGGTTATAAACAAGTGCGTTTTTGCCAACGCTAAAGCCGCTCGTCAGCGCGCTAACCGTTGTTGTCGGCGCAACGCCCAAAAGGAGCGAATTGTTGCGGTCGATGCTAAGCGAAGAATCGGTCGGGAGCGCAATAAGGTCATCGCGTACTCTAACCGTAACCTTAGCAATCAAATTTTCCTTCGCCGTGGCGGTTATTGTGTATTTGCCAACCGCCTTCGCGGTAATAACGCCGTCCTCGCTAATTTCAATGCCGCTTCCGTCGCAGGTGTAGCTAACGGGTATAGAGCTTGCGCCCTCGGGCAAATAGACAACTCTAAGTGTAAAGCTTTGACCAACGGAAAGCGAGATTTTGTTGGTAAGAAATTCAATTTTCTCCAACGGTGTTTCGATATTAAAGGGAACGAAAACGTTTCTTCCGCAAGGAAGCGAAAGCATAAATTCGTGCCCGCCTATTTTGCTAACCGCAGTTCCCGAGGGAACGGGCGCACCGTCAAGAAAGCCCTCGCCATGCTCGTAGGTAATAATAACCGATTTCGGATAAACTCCGTACGGCTCGACACCGCTAACGTTGGGCGCGGTAACAACCTCGTCGCCCATCGCACAGGAATTTATCGAAACAAAGCCGTTTCCAACCGCAATAACCGCATTGCCTTCGCTTATCGCAACAAATTTCGGGAGATAAATTCCCGTGTTGCCGATATAGCTTTGGGAAACAAGGTCAAAAACGCCCTTTTCGGTAACGATGGTGTTGCCCCTAAAGGCGATTATTTTGGAATCTGTTTTTGCAACCAAAGCACCGCTTTGCAAATCGTAAACCGATCTTCCGAATGCAAGCCCGTTGCCGAACAGAATGCTTCCGCTCGCTACTGCGCTAATTTCGTAGCCGATAGGGAGCAAATTCGTATTATAAGCGGTAATTTTTCCTTGGGAAAGGATATAAATTAAATCGTTGTTAATCGCAACGTCCGTTGCCGCCAAAGAGGTCGGCGTTCTTTCTTGGGTAACGGTATCGATTTTATAAACCAACCCGCCGATTATCGCGAAAATGCTTCTTCCCGCTAAAGCCGCGCTAACGCAGGGCGCGCCGATGTTAATATATCTGCCCGAGGAAATGCTTTCGTTCTCGGCGATATAAATATACGGCTCGTTGCGGAATAGAACCAAAACCGTTCCCGTGTTACAAATAACCTTGCTCGGCTTGTATTTTAAATAAACGGGGGGGATTTCGCTGTTTGTTGTAAGGTCAAACCCGTAAAGAGCAAACTTATCCGAAAAAACAAAATAAATATCCTTGCTTCCGCTCGCTATCGAAATAGGGTTGCCAAAGCCGTTGTAATTAAGGTTGGTGCGGTAGGTGGTGTGTACCTCGGGGGAAGAAAGCGCTTTTTCGTTTCTTGCCGCCGCGCCGAGCGCAAAATAGCCCTCCGCCTCTTTGGAAATCATCGCAAAATTCGGCTCTGTGCCGAAAACGTAATTGTGCTGCGGCTGCGAAGCTATATCCGTAACCGAAAAGGGTAAGCTTGCAACCTCGCTTGCGGTTTTTATATCGATAATTCTGTTTTCGGTATAAATAAAATCGTTTTCGATTTTTATCGCGCGGGTTGCGCCAAAGCTTAAAATATAGCTAAAATCATTTGTATTATAAAGCTTGTTGCCAACCGACATATATCCGTTGCCATAGCAAACCGACTCCTTGGAATAGGAATAACCAAGGTCGAACGACCTTGTGGTGTTGCTGAAAATATCGTAAACGCGAACTGAATTGTCGGTGCTTGGGGAGAGAATATAAAAATATCCTTCGTCATAAAACGCCTTTTCGCAATCGTAGCCAAGGTCTGCGACAATAGAATGCTCGCCGTTTTCTAAATCGAGCATATACATCCTTCCTCCGCCAAAGCCGATAACGTTGCTTTCGGCAAAGGTATAATAGCTTACCGCCTCGGTCGAAAAGGTCGAAATCACGGGCTGTTGTCCGCTAAGCATCTTTTGTCTGTCAAGAAGCGTAACCCCGCTATCTCCAAACAAAATAATATGCTGTTGGGTCATCGCGTGGGAATAAATCCGCCCCGTTGGGATAAAATGTAAATATTTTTCGGGGGTGTAAATATCGTAAACTCTAACCCCAACGAGCGAGTCGCCGTAACGGCAAAAATAACCGTTTTCCTCGTCAACTATCGCGTTCCCGCCCGCGTAATCGCTTTCCGAAAAAACGCCGTATGCAAAGTTAATCGAGAATTTATATTCCTTCGTGTTTGCGCCGTTACCGCTTGTTACGGTAAGAGTGTGGGCACCGCTCTTTGCAACGGTAATTTCTCCAAAAACATCGGCCCCGTCGAGCGTCGCCTTGCCGTCGCCGACAATGCTAATCTCAATGGGCGTTGTATAGGTTTGGTTGTTCTCTATTCCGTAAACGGTCGGAACGGAATAGCGTAGGTTTATTGTTTTCGTAACCCTTTCTTGTCCGTCGGTAAGCGCGAACTCGTGCCTACCCGATACGGTAATGCGCTCGCCGGATTTATAGGGAAATCCGTCCAGCGTTGCCGTGCCGCGCGTAAACTCAAAATAAGCGTAGGAGGCAAACTCGCGGTAATTATAGGAAATAGGGGTGTAATCCAAACGGAAGTTGGTTGTTCGGGTTTTGTTGCCGTCGATAACGGTAAGGGTGTGGTTGCCGTTGGAAACAACCGTTTCGCCGTCCTCAATCGTCTTTCCGTCAAGCGTTGCGTTACCGCGGTTAAAGCCGATTTTAACGCTTTCCGAATAGGTTTCGCCGTTAGCAACGCCCGTAATAATAGGCAAATTGCAAATCGATTGCAACGCGGCGGCGTTAATAACGCCAAAGCCGAATTTATCGTCGCGTTCTTTACCGCAAACGTCGGTAATTAAGCTTTCGAACTCTGCGCTTTCAATCCGCGCGCCGTCATCCATATCCGAGGCAATCAACGCGGCAATGCCGCTAACGATAGCGCAAGCAAAGCTCGTTCCGCTGTCGGTGCGGTAAACCGAATTGCCGTTTTCATCGAGATAAGGCATCGTAATGCCCTCGCCGATAGCGGTAATATCAACAAATTCGTTGTATTGCGAAAATGCGCTATGCTCGCCCGAATCGTTACAGGAGGCAACCGAAATAACGCCTTCGTAGGAGGCGGGATAGCTCTTTTGCCCCGCATATTCGCCGTTGCCGCCGTTGCCTGCGGCGGAAATAAGAATACAGCCCTTCGATTTAGCGTAATTAATCGCCTCTTGCTCTGCGACCGAAGCGGAATAACCGCCAATAGATAAATTAATAATCTTCGCACCCGCATCTGCGGCAAAGCGTATCCCTCGCGCAAGGTCGGATGAATAGATGTTGCTTCCGCTTGCCGAAACCTTTATCGGCAAAATAGTAACCCCGTGGGCAACGCCCGCAATACCGAGCGCGTTGTCTGCGGTCGCGGCAATAATGCCAACAACGCCCGTGCCGTGCCCCGCCTCGTCGGTATAAACACCCGCCTTGCGTGCTACCGCATCGTACCCCGCAAGTATTCTCGCGCCGACAAGGTCCTCGTGCTCACGTGCGACCCCCGTATCAAGCACGGCGACGATAATATCGCTGTCCCCGCGCGTTGTGTCCCAAACGCTTGTAATACCAAGCGTTTCGTAATAGGTCATCGGTGCGGGGTCGTTAACCTGTGCAAGCGTCGTTCTGCAAAGGTCGGGCTCTGCATAATCGATAATTTCGGAATATTCGGTTATAAACGCTTCGTCCTCTATCGAAAGTGCAAAAACCAAGCCCTCGGTATCTAACGGAACGTAGCTTTTTTTAGAAAGCGCCTTTTGCTTTTCGTGCTCGAGCGCGCTTTGCTTAAATTTAATAATATATCTGTTGCCGTCGGGAAGAACAAAATTGCTTTCGGTGCTGTTAAGCTCGGAAATATCCCCAAGCGATTGCTCTATCGCATTGGCATAAGAAAAAGACGAAAGGAACGAGCTTTTGGGCGCAAAAACAACGCCGCCTGCCAAAATGGCGGGCAGAATAATAAACGCTGTTAATATGACCGCTATCGTTCTTTTCGTCATCAGAAACACCTTTTAAACAGTTTAAAATTTCTCGTAAATGCTTTTAAGCTCGTCAGTTTGGTCGGTGTGGGTGGTGTCCTTATAAAGATAAAGGTTGCTTTCGTAAACAAGCCCCTCTTTACCGTCCTTTTTCCCCTCCACAAGCACAAGCGACGGTGCAGCGCCCGAATGAGCAACAACGGCGCGCAACCGCTTTGGCTCTATCGAAGCATCGCGCATTGCACAAAAAAGGTTAACCAACCTGTCGGGACGGTAAACGGCAAAAAAGCTGCCGCCGCTTTTTAGCGCCCAAGAAGCCGCCTTGCAAAATAGCGAAGCACCGCCCAAAATTTCGCGGCGTGCAATATCAAGCGCACTGTTTTGGTTGTTAAATCCGCAATCGCTTCTCATATAAGGCGGGTTTGTAATAACAAAATCGGCTCTGCCGCTTTCGAAAATTTCTTTAAAATCCTCGGCGTTGCGGTTAATAACGCTAAAGCGGTCCCTAAAATTGTTGTTAATCGCGTTTTGCGTTGCAACCTCGGCATATTCCTTTTGAACCTCAAGCCCAACAAAGCTCGCCTTGCTTCCCGCACCAAGTAACAGCAAGGGCAAAACACCCGAGCCGGTGCCGAGGTCAATACAGGTCCCCTTTTTAATTGAGCCAAGCGCAAAATCGGCAAGCAACAAAGCGTCGGTACCAAATCGAATACCGCCCTCGGGCTCGTTTAAAACCAAATTTGCGTTTATCTTGTTCGTAATCATATACTACCTTAAAATAATTATATTGAGTTTATAAATCTATAAATAATTTTTGAATTTATTATAAATAACGCCAAATAAAAACAGAAATGCGTTCATAAGCGAAAACGCTATGAACGCATTGCCATTTTAATAGACAAGCGTATCCAAGCTACCAAAGCAAGACTGCTACGGTAATCGGAACATTAATTAAAATTACGCTTCTTGGGGAGCATCAACAGGGCAAACGCCTGCGCAAGCACCGCATTCGATACAAAGATCGGGATCAATTACAAACTTGCCATCATCACCTGCAGTGATAGCGTTAACGGGACATTCAGACTCGCAAGCGCCGCAACCAAGGCAAGCATCGGAAATAATATATGCCATATCAAGCACCTCCATTTTTATTACGATTTGATAATATCATAAAGATTTTAAAATTTCAATAGGTATTTAATGCCTAAAAAGACTTTTTTAAAAAGATTTCTTAAGAAAATGCTTTTTCGAGCGCTTGCTTAATATCCGCGAGTATATCCTCAATATCCTCAATACCAACCGAAATGCGAATTAAGCCCGCGTCGATGCCCGCCTTAACAAGCATTTCGTCGCTTAATTGACGGTGGGTCGAGCTTGCGGGATGGAGCACACAGGAATGAACCGTTGCAACGTGAACCGCGTTAACGAAAAGCGAAAGCGAGTTCATAAACTTTTCTGCCTTTTCTCTGCCGCCCTTAATACAGAAGGAAATAACACCGCTTGCGCCCTTGGGAAGATATTTCTTTGCAAGGTTGTTGTATTTGTCGCTTTCAAGGGTGGGGTAGTTAACGTATTCCGCGTAACCGCTGTTTTGCAAATAGCTTGCAACCGCAAGAGCGTTCTTGCAATGGCGCTCAAGACGAACGTCGAGCGTTTGAAGACCCAAATCGAGCAAAAAGCCCGCTTGTGCGGTGGGGTAAACACCCAAATCTCTAACAAGCTGAACTCTCATTTTTGTAATAAAAGCAAGCTTGCCGAAGGATTCGGTATAAACAAGACCGTGGTAGGATGCATCGGGGGTGCAAAGGCCGGGGAATTTGTCGTTTTGTGTCCAATCGAAATTACCGCTGTCAACAACGCAACCGCCAAGCTGAACGGCGTGGCCGTCCATATATTTAGAGGTGGAATAAACAACGATATCCGCGCCGAATTCTATCGGCTTGCAAAGCACCGCGGTAGCAAAGGTGTTATCGATAACCAAAGGAATACCCGCATCGTGCGCAACCTTTGCAATACGCTCTATATCAAAAACCGAAAGAGCGGGGTTTGCAATAGTTTCGCCGAAAATAAGCTTTGTGTTGGGTTGTATAAGCGCCGCAATCTCTTCGCTGGGAAGGTCTTGGTCAAAGAATGTGCAATCAATGCCAAAGCGCTTTAGAGTAACTGCAAAAAGGTTGGTGGTACCGCCGTAGATTTTGGCGGAAACGAGAATATGGTCGCCCGCAGAAGCGATATTGGTAACGGTAAGGAAGGAAGCCGCTTGGCCGGAATTGGTGCAAAGCGCGGCAACGCCGCCCTCCATATCAGCAATTTTTTCCTCGACACAAGCAACCGTGGGGTTGGAAATGCGGGAATACATATGTCCGTCTGCGGTAAGGTCAAAAAGCTTGCCTATTTCTGTGGGCGAGCTATATGCATAGGTAGTGCTTTGGTAAATCGGCAAAGCCAACGGCTCGCCGTTTTGGGGATGGTAGCCCGCGTGGATACATTTTGTAGCGGGGGATTGGTTGTTTTTGCTCATAAACAGATCCTCTTATTTCTTGTAGGGGTTATCCAACTCGCGAAGCTTAACCACAGCGGTTTCCCAGTTGGAAGGATATATAAGCTCGTGGCGATTGAATTCGTCATAAGCAAAAATGGTGGGTAAAAGATCGCCCGCCTCGTCAAGCGTAAGGTTGGTTTCGCAAACGCCCAAAACCTTTGCCATAACCGAGGAGCTCATAGTAGAGCCCTTTTGCTCAAAGAATTGCTTAATAAGCGCCTTGCTTATAGCCGAATAAATGGAATTATATTCGCTTTCGGGGTTGGGGTTATATTCAAGCAACCATTCTATTTTGGTCTTTCCGCTAAGCTCCTCGTTAAGCAAAACCTTGCCGTCAACGTTGGAGATGGAAATATAATAATCGTCGGGGTAGGGAACACCAACCACGGGAACGTAATCCGCATAAGCGGGGTTAACGAACATAATATCCTCGTTCAAAACAAAGCTTGCACCGGGGATAACGGATGCAATCGCAACCAAATCGTCGCGGGTGAACTTAAGACAATACTTGGTTTCAATACCCGTAAGCGCGCTAACGCTTTGGACAACACCCTCGGGCGAGAGGGTTGTAAAAAGGTCGCCAACCGGCATAATAGTGCCGATTTCGTTAGGTGCTTTAACTGTGTTGGGGATAGGGCAATAAATAAATTGCTTGCTCTTTCCGTTGGAATCGATAAAAACGGTGTTTATCGGGCGGTTGTTGGAATCCACGCAAAAAATAACCGCTGTAAAAATATCGCCGTTTTCGTCATATTCGTCCTCGATAATAACGGGGGTGGAGCTTTCGCTAACCTCCTCCGAAACCTCCTCCGAAACGTCGGACGTTGTGCTTTGGTTGCCCATATCCGAAAAATCGAAAAGGTCGGTTAAAAAGGGCATCGCAAATTTAAATCCCAAAAAACCGAATAGAAGAAGACATATTACAAAAGTGATGAAGAAATTTTTAAAAGCAGAAGTCAAAATCCCATCTCCTTAATTAAAACAAAATGATTAAACCATATTATACACCCGAAACCCCCGTTTGTCAATGCTATGCAACGCTTGACAATTTTATAATATATAGATATAATATTAGAATATAATAACAAATAAGGATAATTTTGAACGGAGAGGTAATATATGGGTATTTTAGAGGCCATTATTTACGGTGTAATACAAGGTATAGCCGAATTTTTGCCTATCTCAAGCTCCGGACACCTTGCACTTGCCCAAAATTTCTTTGGCGCGCAGGAATCCGGCAACTTCGCTTTTAATATCGCGCTTCACCTTGCAACGCTCGTTTCGGTTTGTGTTGTTTACCGCCGCGACGTGCTTTCGCTGTTTAAGGGCTTCTTCTCGCTTGCTTCAAAATTGTTCAGCGGTAAAATAAAGCAAGGGTTAGATAAAGGCGAGCGCCTGTTCGTTGCTCTTGTTATCGCAACGCTTCCGCTAATCCCCGTAAAGCTGCTCGGCTTGGATGAGCTTGTCGAGGGATTTTCAAAGGTTAGCTGGGTTATCGGTATTTTGCTTATCTTTAACGGCTTGATGCTCGTTTTGGCGGATAGAATTAAGGATAAGGAGCAAAAGAGCGAGGATAACGGTTTTTTGAGTGCTCTCGGCATCGGCTGCGTTCAAGCGATGCTTGGAATAATGCCGGGCATATCCCGTTCGGGCTCTACAATTACGGGCGGTAGAATTTTCGGCTTGCCCCGTAACGAAGCGGTTCGGTTTTCCTTCCTTATGTCCATCCCGGCAATTTTAGGTGCTTGCGTTACCGAGCTGCCGGATATGTTCGACCAAGGCGTCGATACGGCAATTCTGCTCCCAACGCTTGTCGGCTCGGTTGTTGCGGCTGTCGTTGGCTTTTTTGCAATTAAGCTTTTGCAATATCTTACAAAAAACAAAAGCTTTGGCTTTTTTGCAATCTATTGTATAATTATCGGCGCGGTTGCCATCGTTGCCGACCTACTTGTTAAGGCGTGATTTTTAAAAGGAGTATAAAGTGGCGAATAACAAAAAAAGAACACCCAAAAGGACCTATACAAAAAAATCCACCAAGTCCTCGGGTTCAAAAAAACAAAGCGAAATAAAGATCGATAATACCGAGCTAATCCGTTGGGGCGTTGGCTTTCTTGCGTTCTTTATAATACTTACCTTTATCCCCGCAATAAACAGCGGTTGGTTCGGTAACGCGGTAGCGAACTTTCTAAAGGGTCTTTTCGGACCTATGTATTACGTTGTTCCGTTTTTAATACTTATTATCGATATTTTTTGGGGCAGAGACCATGCAAATAACGTTGCGGGTATAAAATATTTCCTTTATCTGCTTGAATTTGTTTTTATTTCGTTGGTGGTTCAGGTTGCCGTTGCAGGCGGAGAGCCGATAGCAATAGGCGAGCTTTATGCAAAGGGTATCGAGCTTAAGAGCGCCGGACTTATAAGCGGCGCTATCGCGATGCTGTTTACCTCTACTATCGGTAACGTCCCCTCGATGATACTTGCGATTTTGGGTATTTTCGTTTGTACCGTCTTGCTTTGCGGTGCAACGCCGAAGGATACGGTTATGGCGATAGTTAACTACTTCCGCGAGGCAACCGAGCGCGCACGCGCCGAAAGGGAAGCCGCCTACGAGGAAGAGGTTATCGAGCCCAAGCCCGCGCGCAAGAAGAAAAAGGAACAATTTGTCGATTTGGAAGAGGAGGACGAGGTTGTTATCGGCGAATCGGTTGCGACCGAAACCGTTCCTTCTATTATAGAAAATAACCCCGATAATCTTCCCGAGGACCCGCTCGATGAGGAGAATAATATTCCCGCTATCGAGGACGAGCCCGTGCCCGAGGCCGAATCCGAAGCTACCCCCGAGGGTAACGACGAGTTCGTTGTAGAGGACGAGGAAATTATTTCGGATATCACTCCCGAAATAGAGGAAGACGAGGAAATGTGCCTTGAACCTATTGAGGACACCCCCTACGTTTTCCCGCCGATATCGCTGTTAACGATGGACGATGCGACTACCTCGCGCCCAACACCTGCGGATATCGCGCGTACAAGTCGCCGTTTGGAAGAAATTCTTGCAAGCTTTAACGTTAAAGCAAAGGTTATCGATACCACCTACGGCCCTACGGTAACCCGCTATGAGCTTCGACCCGAAACCGGCGTTAAGGTTAAGGCAATCTCCAATCTTTCGGAGGATATTGCGCTCCACCTTGCCGCTTCCTCGATTAGAATAGAAAGTATCCCCGGTAAAGCGGCGGTTGGTATTGAGGTACCTAACAAAAATATCGCTACCGTTCGTCTTCGCCGTCTTATCGATAACCCTACCTTCCGCGAGAACAAGAGCCGTCTTTTCGCCGCTTTGGGCGAGGACGTTGCGGGTAACCCCGTTTATTTGGATATCGCAAAAATGCCCCACCTTCTCGTTGCGGGCGCAACGGGTCAGGGTAAATCGGTTTGTATTAACTCGCTAATCCTTTCCTTGCTTTACCGTAACCACCCCAACGACGTAAAGCTAATTCTTATCGACCCTAAAACCGTTGAATTTTCGGATTTTAAGGATATACCTCACCTTTTGGTTCCGGTTATTAACGACCCGAAAAACGCGGCAGGTACGCTTAATTGGGCTTGTACCGAGATGGAAAACCGTTATAAGACGATGCAGGAGGTCGGCGCGCGCGACCTTGCGGGCTATAATTTGGCAGTTGCCGATGACCCCGAGCGCCAAATGCTACCCCAAATCGTTATCTTTATCGACGAGTTTGCCGACCTAATGATGACCGCCCCCGATGACGTAGAAACCTCGGTTTGCCGTCTTGCACAAAAGGCGCGTGCGGCGGGTATGCACTTGGTTATCGGTACTCAAAGACCCTCGGTTGACGTTATTACCGGTCTTATTAAGGCGAACATCCCCTCGCGTATTGCGCTAACAACAACCTCTGCTATCGATAGCCGTACAATTCTCGACCAATCAGGTGCCGAAAAGCTTCTCGGTAGAGGCGATATGCTCTATGCGCCCGTTGGCTCGTTAAAGCCCTTGCGTGTTCAAGGTACCTTCGTTGACGATAAAACAGAGGTTAAGGCGGTAACCCAATTTATTAAAGAAGCCGCCCACGCTCAATACGACGAAAATATTATTTCGCTTATCGAGCAAGAAGCAAAGCTTTGCGGCGTTAAGGGCAAGAAGGGTGCTTCCGAGCCCGAAGCCGACGATGGCAACGAAAAGCTCGACCCGATGTTCTTAGATGCCGTTGAGGTTGCTATCGAATGCGGCACCGTTTCCACCTCGCTTCTCCAACGCCGTTTGTCGCTTGGCTATGCCCGCGCGGCAAGAATAGTTGATAAAATGGAGCGTCGCGGATATATTGGCGAATTCGACCCCGCTACCAAAAAGCGCGGTGTGCTTATCACCCGCGAGCAATTTGCCGAGCTAAAGCTTAACGGCGAAACAGACCAAGGAGAATAATCGATGTTAAAGAAAACGCTTGTTTTAACTGTTCTTTTGGCTTGCTTGCTTCTTTGCGCTTGTGCCGAAGCGAACGAATATAAGCTTTCGCTCGTTCCCGATGGACAAGGTCAAATGGATTATATCTATTATGATGAGGACCGCACAATCTACACCGTAGGCGGTATAGTTATGGCGGAGCTGGAGGGAGAATCCATCGCGCTGGAATCGGCGCTTAACGAGGGTAAGCTTTCGGTTTCGGATTTGCTTGCTTCCGCAAAAAAGGATGCCGAGGGAAATAAGATGGACTATACCACCTATCCCGACGGAAGCGTGGAATACGTTTATAGCGATTTCCGCTTGGTTGTCTTAAATACCGCAACCGATAACAGCATTTATTTCATTCCGCTTGAAATGAATTATTACAGTCTTGTAAGTTAAAAACAAAAACCGTGCAGAGTGTTTCTGCACGGTTTTCTTTTTCGCCTCGCTTATGCGGGGCTTTTATTTTTTAATCAAGGTCGAAGTTAGCGCCCTTTTCGATCATAATACCGCGAACCTCTTCGCCCTTAACGTTATGTATCGAAATGCCGTTCTTAAGCGCCAAAGCGGCTGCAATACCCGCCGCCTCGCCCGAAGCACGTACCGCGTGTTGAACGCGAAGCGAGCTTTGTGCAATAAATTCTGCGCCAAGACATCTGCCCGTAACGAACATATTGTCGAGGTTCTTAACCAAAAGCGAGGTAAAGGGGATTTCGTACCACGGCTTGCCGTCGTCGATTTCGCCGGTGTCAATCACAACGGTTTTGGAGGCGGTGGTGATAACGATGGCGTCCGCCTTGCCGATGGACAGCACCGCCAC
>JAZRTL010000121.1:0-5225 GCA_045652025.1 Eubacteriales bacterium | reverse complement strand
CGTTTGCTCTGTAAAGTAAGCTGCTCCCGGCGGAGTAGCAAAGAAGGGTGACGTTGTTATGGCAGTAGTTGTCAGAACAGTTCAACCCACCAGAAGAAACGACGGTTCTTACGTTCGTTTCGATGATAATGCAGCAGTCCTCGTTAAAGAGGATAAGGATCCTGTAGGTACTCGTATCTTTGGACCGGTTGCAAAAGAACTGCGCGAAAAAGGATATATGAAGATCCTCTCCCTCGCGCCCGAAGTGGTTTGAGGAGGCAGTAAACGATGAGTAAAATGCATGTAAAGACCGGCGATACCGTAGTAGTAATCTCCGGCAAATACGCAAACGGCAAGGAAAAGACTGTTGGTAAGGTTATCGGCGTATCTCCTAGCGAAGGCAAGGTTATCGTTGAAGGCGTACACATCGTATCCAAGCACGTTAAACCCAGAAGACAAGGCGAAGCAGGCGGCATCATCAAGACCGAAGGCGCTATCTATGCATCTAAGGTTATGTTGTATTGCCCCACTTGCGAAGCAGGTCGTCGCGTTAAGCACGTTCGTAATGCAGATGGCGAAAGAAGCCGTGTATGCGTTAAGTGCGGCGCAACACTTTAATGCAGGAGGTAAACAATGTCTAGATTAAAAGAATATTACAATAGCGATGTTGCTCCTGCGTTGATGAAAAAGTTCAACTATAAGAGCCCTATGCAGATTCCCCGTCTTGAAAAGGTAATCATCAACTGCTGCGATAGCGAAGCTAAGGACAACAGCAAGATTATCGATAACATCATCGGCGATCTCTCCACCATCACCGGTCAGAAGGCAGTACCCACTCTCGCAAAGAAGTCGGTATCTAACTTCAAGCTCAGAGCCGGTATGAAGATCGGTGCTAAGGTAACTCTTAGAGCAGAAAACATGTACGAATTTGTTGATAAGTTCTTCAACCTTGCACTTCCTCGTGTAAGAGACTTCAAGGGTATCAACCCCAACGCCTTCGACGGCAGAGGTAACTACTCCATGGGTCTTAAGGAACAACTCATATTCCCCGAAATCGAATATGATAAGATCGACAAGGTTCGTGGTATGGACATCATTTTCGTAACCACCGCAAATACCGACGAAGAAGCAAAAGAACTTCTTACGCTTCTCGGCGCTCCGTTTGCAAAAGCTTAAGGGAGGAAATCATAATGGCAAGAAAAGCAATGGTGCTCAAGCAGCAAAAGAAACAAAAGTTTTCCACCCGTGAATACAACAGATGTAAAATATGCGGCAGACCTCACGCTTATCTCCGCAAATACGGTATCTGCCGTATTTGCTTCCGTGAACTTGCATACAAAGGCGAGATTCCCGGCGTGAAGAAAGCCAGCTGGTAAGAGGAGGAAATTAAAATGCAGATTACAGATGTAGTAGCAGATATGCTAACCCGAATCCGCAATGCTAACACAGCAAAGCACGAAACTGTTGAAATTCCTGCCTCCAACTTGAAAAAGGCAATCGCTCAGATCCTTCTTGACGAAGGTTACATCAAGGCATACGATGTTATTGATGATGGCAAGCAGGGTATCATTAAGGTGACCCTCAAGTATGGCGAAAATAAACAGAGAATTATCCAAGGTCTTCGCAGAGTTTCGAAACCCGGTCTTCGTATCTATGCAGCAAGTCAGGATCTTCCCAAGGTAAAGAACGGTCTCGGTATTGCGATCGTATCCACCTCCAAGGGTATTATGACTGATAAGGCTGCTCGTAAGCAGAATATCGGCGGCGAAGTACTTGCGTTCGTATGGTAAGGAGGTAACGAAATGTCCAGAATAGGCAGAATGACAATTACCGTTCCTGCCGGTGTAAAGGTAGAAGTTAGCGATGCTAACCTCGTTACCGTAACCGGTCCCAAGGGTACCCTTAGCGAACAGATCAACCCCGCAATGATCATCGAAAATGACGGCGCGGTTATCAACGTAAAGCGTCCTTCCGAAAGCAAGGAACACAAATCGCTTCACGGCCTCTCCAGAACGCTCATTAACAATATGGTAATCGGCGTTACTGAGGGCTACAAGAAGCAGCTCGAAATCAACGGCGTTGGTTACAGAGCGGCTAAGAACGGCAACAAGCTTGAACTCGGTCTTGGCTATTCTCACCCCGTTGTATTCGAAGAACCCGCTGGTATCACCTTCGAGGTTCCTAACGCAAACACTATCATCGTTTGCGGCGCAAATAAACAGCAAGTTGGCCAACTCGCATCCGAAATCAGAGGAAAGAGACCTCCCGAACCTTATCTTGGCAAGGGTATTAAGTATTCTGATGAAAAGATTCGTCGCAAGGCCGGCAAAGCAGGCAAATAAGGGAAAAGGAGAGTAAATAATAATGGTTAGTCGCGCAGATAAGAACGCAAAGAGACTTCACAGACATAAAAGAGTCAGAGCCAAAATCTCCGGTACTCCCGTAAGACCTCGCCTTTGCGTTTATCGTTCTAATGATAATATCTATGTTCAAATTATCGACGATACCGTCGGTAACACCCTTGTAACTGCTTCCAGCACCGAAAAGGCGTTCGCAGCGAACGAAGGCGGTAATGCAGAAGCAGCAGCAAAGGTTGGCAAGCTCGCAGCAGAAAGAGCGCTTGAAAAGGGTATCACCGAAGTTGTATTCGACAGAGGCGGTTATCTCTATCACGGACGTGTAAAAGCACTCGCAGAAGCTGCAAGAGAAGCTGGACTTAAGTTCTAAGGAGGGTATTATGAAGATAGATTACACAAAACTTGATCTTAAAGAAACCCTCATCGATACCAAGAGAGTTTCTAAAACCGTAAAGGGTGGTCGTATCGCTCGTTTCTCTGCACTCGTAGTAGTAGGCGACGGCGAAGGCCACATCGGCTACGGCGTTGGTAAGGCAGCAGAAGTTCCGGATGCAATCCAAAAGGCAATCGAAGCTGCTAAAAAGAATGTTGTTGAGGTTTCCCTCAAGGGTACAACTATCCCCCACGAAGTTATCGGCGAGTTTGGCGCAGGTAAGGTTCTCCTTAAGCCCGCTGCTCCCGGTACCGGTATCATCGCAGGCGGCACCGTTCGTGCTGTTTTGGAAAGCGCTGGCATCCGCGATATTCGTGCAAAGTCTCTTCGTTCCGGTAACAAGGCAAATGTCGTAAAGGCAACCTTCGAAGCTCTTAAGGATCTTCGTACCGCAGAAGAAGTTGCAAGAATGCGTGGCATCGCAGTTGACGCTTTGAACTAAGGAGGGTGTAGAAATGGCAAAAGTCAAGATCACTCTTAAAAAGAGTCTTATCGGCCGTAAGAAGAATCACATTCTTACCGCTAATTCTCTCGGACTCAAGAAAATCAACGATTTCAAGGTCGTTGAAAAGGATGTTGCTATCGAAGGCAAGATCAATCTCATCTCTCACCTTATCAGTGTCGAAGATGCTGAGTAACTCGAATAATTTTAAAGATTAGGAGGATAAAGTTATGAAGCTTCATGAGCTTTCTCCGGCTGCTGGCTCCACCAAGGCAAACTTCAGAAAAGGTCGTGGTGCAGGTAGCGGTAACGGTAAGACAGCAGGTAAAGGACACAAGGGTCAGAACGCTCGTTCCGGCGGCGGTGTCAGACCGGGCTTCGAGGGAGGTCAGCTTCCGCTGTACAGAAAACTCCCCAAGAGAGGTTTTACCAATCATTTTGCTAAGCAGTATGCTATCGTAAATCTCGAAACTCTCGAGAATAAGTATGCGGCTGGTGCAGTGATCGATATCGATACTCTCATCAATGATAAAGTAATTAAAAACAAATTCGATGGACTTAAGGTCCTCGCCAACGGAGAAATCACAAAAGCTCTTACCGTTAAAGCGGCTGTTTTCTCGGCATCTGCCAAAGAGAAGATCGAAGCAGCAGGCGGAAAGGCTGAGGTGGTATAATGTTACGTGTTTTCGGTAACGCGTGGAAGATACCCGACCTTAAGAAGAAGATTCTCTTCACAATTATGATTATCGTACTGTACAGACTTGGCTCTGCCATCCCTGTACCGTACGTTAACGGTGAAGAACTCGCTAACCTTATGGAAGATGCGAGCGCAACGCTCTTCGGCTACTTCAATATGTTGTCCGGTTATGCGTTCTCGCAAGGTACCTTGTTTGCGTTGGGTGTAAGCCCCTACATTACCGCATCCATTGTAATCCAGCTTCTCACTATCGCGATTCCTGCTCTTGAACGTATGTCTAAGAGCGGTCCCGAAGGTCAAGCTAAAATCAGCAAAATCACCCGTTGGATCACCGTAGCTCTCGCCGTAATTACCGGCTATGGCTACTATGTAACCATCAATAACACCTATCCCGGTCTTATTGCAAGCGGTTGGTTCCCCGCAGTAGTTATCGTTGTATGTCTTACTGCAGGTGCATCCCTTGTAATGTGGGTTGGTGAACAAATCGATGAAAGAGGTATTGGTAACGGTATTTCGATGATTCTTTTCGCGAACATCGTTTCCAGAGGCGCTCAGCTCGGTACTACTATGTACACCCTTATCGCAGATGCAGTTAACAAGCTTTCTTCTGTACTTTGGGTATTGCTTGCAGTGTTCGTAATGCTTCTCATCATCACTCTTACCGTGTTCTTCTCTAACTCCGAAAGACGTCTTACCGTTCAATACGCTAAGCGTCAGGTAGGTCGTAAGATGTACGGCGGTATGAGCACAAACCTTCCCATTAAGGTTCTTATGAGCGGTGTAATGCCTATCATCTTCGCTAACGCGATCGTAATGATGCCCGCAACACTCGCAATGATTATTCCTTCTTGGAAAGACGGTGTAGAAAAGTACTTCTCCACCAACTCCGAGTATCCCTTCTACGTTATCGCATTGTTCGTTCTTATCGTAGCTTTTGCATACTTCTACCTCTCCATTTCCTTTAATGCGGTTGAAGTTGCTAACAACCTTAAGAAGAACGGCGGTACCATCCTCGGCTACCGTCCCGGTAAGCCCACCTCTGATTACATCAAGAAGGTAGTTAATAGGGTTACTCTTATGGGTTCCATCTTCCTTTCCTTCATGGCGATTCTTCCCGTATTCCTCGCGTGGACAGAGCAACCTGCTTTGACCTACTTGGTATTCGGCGGTACTTCGATGATCATTCTTGTCAGCGTAGCCCTCGAAACTACCCGTCAGCTTGAAAGCGAAATCACGATGCGCCATTATAAAGGTTTCCTTGATTAAGGAGTTCGCGAATTATGAATATCATTCTGTTTGGCCCTCCCGGTGCGGGCA
>JAZRTL010000120.1:0-3968 GCA_045652025.1 Eubacteriales bacterium | reverse complement strand
TTATCGGTCATACCCGCGATAAAATCCGCAACGATGGTAGAAACGCCGTCGCGCTCGATGTATTTAAGGTATTCATTAGGCACGGAATTGACGTTCTTAACAAAGTATTCATAGAGAAAGGTTATCATATTTGCAACCTTTTCGTCCTCGCTTTTTGCTACCGCGCTGTTATAGACTCTATCGAACATAAAGTCCCTTAATTCGTTCATTGCGCTATCGTAGGGAGCAACAAGACCGATACCGTTTTCGACACCGTGCTCTACCGTTGCGGCAACGAGCGAAGTAATTCGATCACTATGCGTTGCGCCAAGCAGGTCGCTAATGCTTTTAGGTATATCGGAAACGGCAAGTATTCCGGCACGAACGGCATCGTCTATATCGTGGTTTATATATGCAATTCTATCGGCATATTTAATCAAGCAGCCCTCGAGCGTTGTCGCCTTATCGTTGCCGGTATGACATTGGATAGCATCGCGCACCTCAAAGGTTAAATTAAGACCAACGCCATCATTCTCCAAATAATCGACAACGCGAAGACTTTGCTCGTTATGTCTAAATCCGTTCGGGAGCAATTTATTAAGCGCTCTTTCGCCCGAATGGCCGAAGGGGGTATGGCCCAAATCGTGCCCAAGCGCCGCGGCTTCGGTAAGGTCCTCGTTCAACCTAAGCGCTCTTGCGATAGTTCTGGCTATTTGGGCAACCTCGAGCGTATGGGTTAATCTTGTGCGGTAATGGTCGCCCTCGGGAGCTAAGAAAACCTGCATTTTATGCATTAATCTTCTAAAGCTTTTTGAATGGATTATCCTATCCCTATCCCTTTGGAATTCGGTACGAACGTCGCAATCGCTGACCGGCTTTTCTCTACCGCGGGTATTTTTAACGCGGAACGCCTTTTCACAAAGAAAAGCTTCCTCGAAATCGAGTGTTCTGTTTTTAATCAAAAATATCACTCCACAGCCAAAATTTGCTATACAAAATATATATACGCACAAAAGCTTAAATTTTCTTTTTTATTCGCGAAATTTTTTATATTTTTTTCATCTGCGCCCTTACGATTCACTTTTCGCGAATATTTATTTAATAAAATATTTAAATAACTCTTGTTAAAATATAAAGTAGATGGTATAATGTAGTTTGACTTTTTATGTAACGGAGGCAATATGTTCGGATATATTCGACCTGTTAAAAGCGAGCTTTACGTTAAAGACAGCGAGCTTTATTCCGCAATATATTGCGGTCTCTGCCGATATGGCGGCAAGAATATTTCGCACCTTACGAGGTGGCTTTTAAATTACGATTTCGTTTTACTTGCACTTTTAAGAATTTCTTTAACGAAAGAGGATTTTTCCATACAAAAAAAGCGTTGTCCTTACAAGCTGAAAAAATGCAACACCGCTTGTGCCGACGAAAGCTATTCCTTTGTTTGCTCGGCCTTTGGGTTGCTAACCTACGGTAAATTGCTTGATGACATTAAGGACGAAAAAGGCATTTCCCGCTTATTAAAGTTACTTATAAAGCCGATTTTCGCAAGAATAAGCAAAAAATGCGACAAATTCGACGGTCTTAAAGAGATAGTCGAGCGCGGTCTTTCTTATACCGACGAAGCAGAGCGTTCCTCTTGCGCCTCGCCCGATAAAGCCGCGGACGGATTTGCGACGATGGTAAAAGAAATTGCTTCGTACGGCTTGGACGGAAACAAAAAGCTTATCGCGGAAAATTGCGGTTACCACATCGGACGTTTTATTTACCTTGCGGATGCATTTGACGATACCTTACAGGACGAAAAAAGCGGAAATTACAACCCTTTTATTCTTCAATACGGCAGTGCAGACGCGGTAAGAGCAAATTCCGCTATTATTACCGAAACGCTTCAGGACAGCTTAAACGCTTGTTCCAACTATTACGCGTTGGCGGCGAGCGAGCCGTTGCAAGCGGTTGACAGGTTGGTTTTTAACATTGTCGAGCTTGGCGGAAGAAGCGCAATTAAAAAGATAACCGAAAGGAAAGATAAAAATGAACAATCCCTATGAAATCCTTGGGGTTTCGGAAAACGCTTCGGACGAGGAGATTAAAAAAGCTTACAGAAAGCTTGCGAAGCAATACCACCCCGATAATTATACCGACAATCCGCTTAAAGACCTCGCCGACGAAAAGATGAAGGCGATTAACGAGGCGTACGACACTATCCAAAAATTGCGCGCAAGCGGAAAGAGCTACGGCAACACAAGCGGAAGTCAAGGCAGTTACGGCGGACAGCATTATTCCTATGACGGCGAAACGGGTTACGCGCGAATTCGGCGGCTTATAAACTCCGGCCGTATTAACGAGGCGGAAACTCTGCTCGGCGGTATTTCCGACCACAACGCCGAATGGCATTTTCTTATGGGTCTTGTTTATTACCGCAAGGGTTGGCTACAAGACGCGAGAAACGAAATTAACACCGCCTGCCAAATGGACCCCTATAACAACGAATACCGTGCGTTCCAGCAAAGGATGAGCAGCGGAGCATATTCCAGCCCCTATTCCAATATGAACCGGAACGATGTACAATGCACCGGCTGCGACGTTTGCCAAGCTTTACTTTGTGCGGATTGCTGTTGTGAATGTATGGGCGGCGATTGCATTCGTTGTTGCTGATATGAAAAGCCACAAAAAGCTTGCATTAGCAAGCGTTCTTACAGCTTTATGCGTTATTTTTCTGTTTATCGGCTCGGTGTTTCAAACGCTTGATTTAAGCGCCGCCGCAATAGGAAGTATTATCGTTCTTATTGCAATTATCGAAATCGGATCCAAATGGGCGTTTGGGGTTTATTTGGCTTCCTCGGTAATTTCGATATTAATTCTCCCATACAAATCCGCGGCGATTGTTTTCGCGTTATTTGCGGGATTTTACCCTTTGATCAAGCTATTTTTAAACAAGATAAAGCCGATATTCCTTTCCTACTTGGCGCGTCATTTTTGCTTTAATTTACCGTTGGCGTTAATTATTTGGTGCCAGCCGTTGCTTTTCCCCGCGGAAAGCTTGGATTTTAGCAATATTATCGGCTATTTATTGGTGATTTTTTGCAATATCGTCTTTGTTATTTTCGATTTCGCATTAGAGCGCATTGCCTTTACCTACGTAACGCGTATCAAGCCGAGAATATTTGGTAGGCGATAGTTGACAAATTTTCGCACGCGTGATATAATTTAATGATATTTTTTGGAGGCACACACTATGATAAAGAGTATGACCGGCTATGGCAGACACCGCGAGGTGATTGGCAGCCGTGATATAACCTGCGAGGTTAAATCGGTTAACAGCCGTTATCTCGATGCAAACATTAAAATCGGACGAGCTTACAACGCGCTTGAGGAAAAAGTAAAGCAATATGCTTCCACCCGAGTTTCCCGCGGTAAAGTTGATATTTATATCACCATCGACAACATTGCGGGAGACGACAACGGTCTTTCGGTTAACGAAAAGTTCCTTGCAAGCTACGTTGAGCTTTTAAGAGATATTAAAGAGCGTTACTCCTTAGGCGGCGACGTTACAATTCAAACCGTTGCAGGCAGAAGCGAGGTTTTTCAGCTCAGCAAGCCCGACGAGGCGATGGACGAGGTTGCGGTTGCTTTAAAACAGGTTATGGTGGTTGCATTTGACAACTTCACCGCGATGAGAGAGGTTGAGGGCGAAAAGTTAGAGGCCGACCTTTTGGGTTACCTTTCCGTGCTTGAGGAAATAAGAGAGAGAATTGCCGTACGCGCACCTATCTCGGTTAAGGAAAGCAACGAAAAGATGCGCGCACGTATTAGAGAATTGCTTGACGGCGCTAATTACGACGAGGGCAGGTTGTTGACCGAATGTGCTATTTTCGCAGACAAGGCGGATATTAGCGAGGAGCTCGCTCGACTCGGCTCGCATTTTGAGCAGTTTAAGAAAATCCTTAAGGAAAATATCCCCGTTGGCAGAAAGCTTGACTTTTTGG
>JAZRTL010000119.1:0-2200 GCA_045652025.1 Eubacteriales bacterium | reverse complement strand
AGAGAGAGAGTCTTGGTAATAGCAGCGGTAAGGGTGGTTTTACCATGGTCAACGTGGCCGATGGTACCAATGTTTACGTGGGGCTTTGTTCTTTCAAATTTAGCCTTTGCCATTGTTAGTTATCCTCCATATTTTAAAATATTCTAACTTAATTATAAAGATTTTTTCCCTTATGTCAAGGGTTTTTTATGATTTATACGTTATGCCTTGCCTTTGCCCGAAACGATAGCTTCGAGGATAGACTTGGGAACGGGATCGTAGTGGCTGGGTTCCATTACGTACTGACCGCGGCCCTGAGTCTTAGAACGGAGGTCGGTAGCGTAACCAAACATCTGTGCGAGCGGAACGTGTGCAGTAATCTGCTGACCGCCGCCGACGTTTTCGGTGCCCTGCATTGCACCACGACGGGAGTTGATATCGCCGATAACGGTACCGAGGTAGTCATCGGGAGTAACAACTACAACCTTCATTATCGGTTCGGTAAGGATAGGACCTGCATTCTTCATTGCATTCTTGAACGCCATAGAGCCGGCAATCTTGAACGCCATTTCAGAAGAGTCAACCTCGTGGTACGAACCGCCGGTAAGAGTAACCTTAACGTCAACTACGTTGTAGCCCGCAACAACACCGGAAAGCATTGCGCCGCGGATACCTGCGTCAACAGCGGGGATATATTCCTTGGGAACGTCACCGCCGGTAACTTCGTTAACGAATTCGTAGCCCTTGCCGGGATTGGGTTCAACGTTAATAATAACGTGACCGTATTGACCCTTACCACCGGACTGTCTTGCATACTTGCAGTTTTCGGTCGCGGTCTTGGTAATGGTTTCACGGTAGGATACCTGGGGCTTACCTACGTTAGCTTCAACGCGGAATTCACGGAGAAGTCTATCTACGATAATTTCAAGGTGGAGCTCACCCATACCTGCGATAATGGTCTGACCGGTTTCTTCATCGGTATATGCCTTGAAGGTGGGGTCTTCTTCCGCAAGCTTCGCAAGCGCGATACCCATCTTTTCCTGACCTGCTTTGGTCTTGGGCTCGATAGCAACGCGGATAACGGGTTCGGGGAATTCCATAGATTCAAGAATTACGGGTGCCTTTTCATCGCAGAGGGTGTCGCCGGTGGTGGTATTCTTGATACCAACTACCGCAGCGATATCACCTGCGCGGATTTCTTCGATGTCTTCGCGGTGGTTTGCATGCATAAGCAAGATTCTACCAAGACGTTCTCTGCCACCCTTGGTCGCGTTATAAACGGTAGCACCGGATTGGATGCAGCCGGAATATACACGAACGAAGCAGATCTTACCAACGAAGGGGTCGGTAGCGATCTTAAACGCAAGAGCCGAGAAGGGTTCATCATCCGAGGTAGGACGAGTGGTTTCTTCGTCGGTCTTGGTATCGATACCCTTAATGTCGGGAATATCGATAGGAGCGGGCATATAATCTACGATAGCATCGAGAAGCTTTTGTACACCCTTGTTTTTGTAAGAAGTACCGCAGCAAACGGGAACCATCTTATTAGCGATAGTTGCCTTGCGGATTGCCTTCTTAACGTCTTCCAAAGGCAATTCTTCGCCTTCGAGGAAGAGCATCATGAGTTCGTCGTCCTGCTCGGCAACAGCTTCCATAAGCTCTGCATGGAATTGATCTGCCTTGTCCTTCATATCTGCAGGGATTTCGCATTCAACGATATCTTGACCAAGGTCGTCGTTATAAATATACGCCTTCATGGTAACAAGGTCGATGATGCCCTTGAAATCTGCTTCTGCGCCGATAGGAAGCTGGATCGGAACTGCGGGGGCCTTCAATCTGTCGCGGATCATATCCACAACGCGATAGAAGTTAGCACCCATAATGTCCATCTTGTTAACGTAGCACATTCTGGGAACTTGATACTTATCTGCTTGTCTCCAAACAGTTTCAGACTGGGGTTCAACACCACCCTTTGCACAAAGAACGGTTACCGAGCCGTCGAGAACGCGGAGCGATCTTTCAACTTCAACAGTAAAGTCAACGTGGCCGGGGGTATCGATGATATTAATACGATGGTTCTTCCAGAAGCAAGTGGTAGCAGCGGAGGTAATGGTAATACCTCTTTCCTGCTCCTGTGCCATCCAGTCCATCGTAGCGCCACCGTCGTGGGTTTCACCAAGCTTGTGAGTCTTACCCGTATAGAACAGGATTCTCTCAGTCG
>JAZRTL010000118.1:0-1803 GCA_045652025.1 Eubacteriales bacterium | reverse complement strand
GGAGTTCGATTCTCCGATGGATCACCAAAAGCCGAACACTTAACGGTGTTCGGCTTTTTCAATAATATTAAATAATATTAAATAACATAGAGGATTTTGTTATGAATAATATTGTAAACGTTGAAATTGAAATGCAGCAGGGCGGGGTTATAAAGCTTGAGCTTTATCCCGAAATCGCTCCTATTACAGTAGAAAATTTTGTTAAACTTTGCGAAGATAATTTTTATGACGGTTTGATTTTCCATAGAGTAATTAGCGGATTTATGATTCAAGGCGGCGATCCCGATGGCAACGGCACCGGCGGTCCCGGTTGGCAAATCAAGGGCGAATTTATTGCAAACGGAGTTAACAACACGTTGTCCCACGAAAGAGGCGTTATTTCTATGGCGCGTTCTCAAATGTTCGATAGCGCTGGTAGCCAATTCTTTATTTGCCATGCAGATGCTACCTTCCTTGACGGTCAATACGCGGCTTTCGGTAAGGTTACCGAGGGTATTAACGTTGTTGATGAAATCGCATCTGTTGCTACCGATTGGGGCGATAGACCTTACGAAGACGTTGTTATTAAAACTATTCGAATTATTTCAAAATAAATACATAGGTTGCAGATATGTTAGAAAAATTTTTACCAAGAATTGATTTTGATTCTTATGAGGATTTCAAAGCAAATTATAAAGTAAATATTCCCGATGGATTCAACTTTGCGTATGACATTGTTGACGGTTGGGCAAAGCAGGATAAGGATATGCCGGCTTTGTTGTATTGCAATGACAACGGCGTAAGAAAGCTATACACTTTCGAAGATTTAAGAATTCTTTCTAATAAAGCTGCCAACTTTTTTGCTTCTATCGGCATCACCAAGGGCGATAGAGTTATGCTTATGCTTAAGCAACGTCCCGAAGCATGGATTTGTATTTTGGGTCTTTGTAAGCTTGGTGCGGTATGTATCCCCGCAACGTTCCAGCTTACCCAAAAGGATATCGTTTACCGTTGTAATACTGCTAAAGTTAAAGCTATTGTCGCGGTTGACGATTTAAATATTATTAAAGCAATTTCGGATGCACAGCCCGAATGCAATACCCTTAATAACGTTGCCATCGTTGGCGATAATATCCCCGAGGGATATATTGATTTGCGAAACACCTACGTTAATTTAAGCGGGGAATTGGAAAGAATTCCTAACGAAGTTACCGACCCGATGCTTTTGTATTTCTCCTCGGGTACTACCGGTATGCCTAAAATGATTTTGCATAATTATGCATATCCTATCGGTCATATTCTCACCGCAAAATATTGGCAACACACCGAAAAGGGCAAGTTACATTTAACCATGTCCGATTCCGGTTGGGCGAAGTTTGCTTGGGGTAAGATTTACGGTCAATGGATTTGCGGTGCGGTTATTGTTGCTTACGATAACGAAAAGTTCGATGCAAAGAACACGCTTGAGCTTATCCAAGAAATTAAGTTAACTACCTTCTGTGCACCCCCTACAATTTTTAGATTTTTAATTAAGGAAGATATTTCCAACTACGATTTTTCTTCGATAAAGCATTGTTGCATCGCGGGCGAACCCTTGAACCCCGAAGTATTTAATAAGTTCAAGGAATTAACCGGCTTAACTCTAACCGAGGGCTTTGGTCAAACCGAAACTCCCGTTATACTCGCTAATTTCGATGGCATTGCAATTAAACCCGGCTCCACAGGTAAGCCCTCGCCCGATTTCGATATTGATATCGTTGACGAAAACGGCAACAGCTGCGAGGACGGTATTGTTGGCTCTATCGTTGAAGTCGGAGGCCAAGC
>JAZRTL010000117.1:0-2246 GCA_045652025.1 Eubacteriales bacterium | reverse complement strand
AGCAAACATGCCAATGGCTTGAGCTGTTCTTTTCCCAATTCCCTCCGCCCGTACAAACGTGGGGCAAGGGGTCGGGTTCCGCGCCATAAACGCGAAGCTCGCTAACCCAAAGGAACTTGCCGTCCTGCTTAAAGCTAAATTTAACGTAGCGCGCGTTGACCGTGTTCGAGCTAACGTTTAAATTAAGGTCGGCAACCGTCCAACCGTCTTTTGTTGTTTGGTTGGTTATTGTTAAATTTCCGAGCGGGGTAAAGCTAACGTTATCTGTCGAAACAGAAACCGTCGCCGTTATAGCCGATGGTTGTGCAATGCCCCAAACGGCGTTGCCCCAAAGGTCTGTTCTTATATTTTTTATCTTGTAAATATCCTCGAGGTCAACCGTAACCTCAACCGTGTTGCCCGACCAACAACCGTTAGCCAAGCTGTCGCCCGCGGAGGAAACTACGCCGTCGGTATATTTGCCCGTGGGCTTTCCGCTTGAATCCGCGTCGGTCCAATTACCCGAATAAACCGAGCCGTTAACGGTATATTTTTTGTTTGTTGCAAGGTTTTGGTACCCTATATCGTCTTCCATATATACGTATTCGGAAATAAAGGGATAACCGCAATCTGTGCAACGAAGCGCTCTGAAATAATGGTCGCTTCCTTCATATTCCGGCTCGAGCACCCAAGCGCCTTCATCGTGGGCGGTGGAATTGGATTTAACAACTACAATACAATCCGCAACCGAGCGGGAGGAGGACATAGCATATCCCGCGCTACCCGAGCCGGTGTTGGAAAGGTACATACCCGTACTTCCGCCACCGTCAAGACGAACCGCGGTAACGCAACCAAGCTCTAAAAGGATGTTGGCAACGTTTCTAAGCGTAAGCGACCTTGAGCTAACGCCCGTAGAACCGCCCTCGGAGGTAAGAAGAACGTAACTTCCGTCCGCCTTAACGCCGTATGCGGTCCAACGCGCGTAGGTGCTTGTAACCGAATGCCCGCCGAGCGTTGTCTTTTCGAGCGTATAGTCCTTGCCGTCTTTAACAAGGTAATCTATGTTGCTTAGCGCGCTTGTACAGCTGTTCATAATATTAGCCGCGCTCGTGTTTGTTTCGGTAACCGAAAGCTCTATCGTGTCGCCGACCGCAAGCCCGCTAAGAGCCGAAGCGTACGTCGAGCCGCTCTTTGCAAAAAGCGAAAATTGATTTTCGCTAAAGCTCGTACCGCCCGTTGTGGAGCTGTTTTTCTTAACAACCTTGCCTATAAGCGTTTTGCCGTAGGCGAGAAACGTGTTGTTTTGCATTTCGAAAACAACCTCAATACCGCTATTGCCGTAGGAGGTCGAGGCGTTGCGGTAATAATCGTTATAGAACAACGAGCTCGATTTTGCATCCGAGCTTGCATCGTTGTAATCCTTGTTAAAATAATAAATAGGGTTGTTATAGCTATTGCTTCCGATAGTAAGGGTGTATTGGGGCTGGGTTGTAACGATATTCATACTTCCGTCGTGCCCAAATGCAACAACGCTGTAAGAGCCAACCGTTGCGGCAATAAGCCGTCTGCCCGTAATAACCATACCCTCTAAGGTGCTTGACGAGGTTGTAAAATAACCGCCGTTTATAACTGCAACCGGCTCGTATCCATAAAGCGTTTTCGCCGTGGAATATTGGTCCTTAATGGTTTGAACGCTCGCGGGCTTGCCAACGAACGCCAAAGGGATATAGCCGTCCTTGGGGTTAAATTCAAGAATAGATACGTCCTCGGTGTGTGCTCCTGCCGCCTTGTAGCTCGTATAAACCACCTTGCCGTCGCTTGTAACGTTATGGCCCTTTTGGTAGGTTAACATTGCCGCCAGAGTGGTTATAGAAGATAACGGAAGGAGTGTAACGGTTATAACCGCCGCAAGAAGAAGCGAAATAAATCTTTTCATAACAGTTCCTTTATCTTATTTGACCATCGCCCGTGATAACGTATTTGTAGGTGGTCATCTCAAAAAGTCCCATCGGGCCGCGAGCGTGCATCTTTTGGGTGGAAATGCCTATTTCCGCGCCAAATCCAAACTCTTCGCCATCGGTAAAGCGGGTAGAGGCGTTAACGTAAACCGCCGCCGCGTCGATAGTGTTACAGAAAGCTTGGGCGTTTTCGGCGTTTTCGGTAACAATCGCCTCGCTATGTCCCGTACCGTGAAGGTTAATATGCTCTATCGCCTCGTCAACAGAGCCGACCACCTTAACCGTAAGAATATAATCGTTATA
The DNA here is from genome assembly GCA_045652025.1 of Eubacteriales bacterium. Taxonomy (GTDB): domain Bacteria; phylum Bacillota; class Clostridia; order Oscillospirales; family CAG-382; genus Coliplasma. Next base: position 6 of record JAZRTL010000117.1, on the reverse strand, counting down.
TTCGGT
>JAZRTL010000116.1:0-1531 GCA_045652025.1 Eubacteriales bacterium | reverse complement strand
ATTTCTTTAAACCTATTACCTCGCTCTGCGAAGTTTTTAAACATATCGAAGCTTGCAGACGCGGGTGTTAAAACAACGCTATCGCCGTTTGTTGCCTTTTCCTTTGCGGTATTTACCGCCACAGCAAAATCGTTAACGATAACGTAATCCTTAAATCCGACAGTATCGAGCGATGCGGCTATCTTTTTTGAGGTAGCACCGCACAATACGGCGAATTTCACCTTACGCGAGAACAATTCGCCCATAAGGTCATAGGGGATATTTTTATCGTAGCCGCCCGAAATGGCAACAACCTTATTTTTAAAGGATTCCAAGCACGCCTTAGTACGCGAGGGGCTTGAATCTATTGACGAATTATAATAGCTTACGCCGTTATATTCGCGAACAAACTCTATTCTATGCTCTACACCGCCAAAGGTCTTTGCAACCTCGCCGAGCGTTTTTATACTAACAAAATCCTTAACCGCGGTATATGCTTGGCAATAATTATAGCGGTTATGCTTACCAACGATTTTTATATCGCTATCCTTAACGATAAGCTCGCCATCTTGATATATACCCTCTTGGTCGAAATATGCACCGTCGGCAGAGGTAACGCCAGAAATGGTTCTAACCTCACCCTTTGCCTCGTTCACAAACGCGTTGCAAATTTCATCGTCCTTATTAAGCACCAAAAGAGATTTTTCGTTTTGGAAGGAGAAAATACGTTTTTTAGCGGTTACGTATTCGTCCATATCGATATGCCAATCGAGATGGTTTGGCGAAAGGTTTGTTATAACCGCAATATCGGGACTATGGGAAAGCTTCATTAACTGAAAAGAAGAAAGCTCTACAACCGCGAAATCGTTTTCTTTAATCTCATCAAGCTTTGCGAAAAGATTAATTCCTATATTACCGCCAAGCCAAGCGGTATATCCTTGGGCTTGGAGCAGCTTTGAAATTAAGGTTGTGGTTGTGGTTTTACCGTCGCTGCCCGTTACGGCAATCTTCTTACAAGGGCAAAGGCGGAAAAACTCCTCCATTTCGCTGGTGATTCTCGTTCCGCTTTCGCGAGCATGATTAAGCTCGGGTATATCGGGACGGACGGCGGGAGATAAGAAAAGAAGCTCCTCGGTAATATTATTTAAATACCCTTCCCCCGTTATAAACTCTACGCCTGCATTTAACAGCTCGGGATAGAAATCGCGGGTGGTAAGATCGTTTTTATCTCTTACAACACATCTTGCGCCGGATTGAATAAAGCTTTTTATAACGGGAAGATTAGAAACACCCATCCCGACAAAGCCGACGAATTTATTTTTATATTCAGCCGTATATTCTTTTAGCACGGAACAACCTCCACAAATTACTCTTCTTACATTATATTACAATAAAAAAAATAATCAATATATTTGACAAAATAAGTTGGTTATGATACAATTTCTTAGCGACCGTTTTAAACAATCGCGCGGTACCATAGCGAAAGCTCGTGCCGTGAGGAAAGTCCGAGCTCCACAGAGCAGGATAACAGATAACATCTGCCGAAGGCGAC
>JAZRTL010000115.1:0-1283 GCA_045652025.1 Eubacteriales bacterium | reverse complement strand
CCTCCTTTTTTGCTATTATAGCATATATAAATTAAAAATGCTTACTTTTGTCTAATCGGTTGCGATACCCGCCCCATCGGTATTATAAAGCTTTTGTTAAAAAATTAACCAACTATTGCGTTTTCGGAAAAAAAGTTGTATAATTAATAGAAACTTAAATGTAAGGTGTAATTTATGCGACGCGCCATTGTAATCTTCGTTTCGCTTGTGTTAATGCTCGGTGTTTCGGTTGCAACCTATTTTGCCTATTGCTACCGAAAGCTCGCGCTCGACTATGCGGACGTTATCGTTGTGGAGGAATCGCTTTCCTCCGACCTTACCTTTAGCGCAAAAATCCGTTGCGAGCTTAAGGGTAAGTATATTTGCGATTATAAATACGAAATAATCGAAAAAGACCTTTATTTTTTGGTCTATGTAAGAGCGAGCGAAAACGGCGTTCTTCCTACCGATGAGGAGGGCTATGCCGAAATAAGCTTTAATATCGACCGTGATGTCGAACGTGTATATTATGATTTTGGGGACGATGCTTCGGAAATTATGTTCGTGCCCGCACAGGAGAATTGATATGAAAAGATTTGTTTTAATTTTATTAGCGCTTTTAACAGTAGCTTCGCTTTGCGCTTGCAGAAATAATAACGAAGGCGAGGTTATCACCGCCGATGGCCAAAAGGTTGCGGGTAGGGAAGCGGGTAACGCCGCGGTTGACTATTCCTTTGCATATCCTGAGGAATGGACGGTTGCTCGTAACGATGGCGTTGTTGAAATTCAAACCGATTGTAATCTAAGCGATGCAGTTGCCGAATATGCAACCGTTACCGTTCTTGCTTTCACTCTTCCCGATGGAACCGAAACCGCAAAGCAATATTGGGAATCTCAAGAGCAGGATACTGCTTCTGTTATGACCGAATATAAGCTTCTCGATACCAAGGAATATACCGAGGAAGAACAATATCTCGACGATACCCCCGCGATGAAGGTTAAATATTCCGGTAAGATGAACGGAAGAACCTATATTTCCGACCAAATTATCTGTTGCCGATATGGCGAGGTTTACCTTATAACCTTGGTTGTTCCCGAGGAATATTACGAATCTGTTTCCTCCGTTATTTCGGTCGTTAAAGATAGCTTTAAGTTCTGCTAAAATATTTTTTAAAAAAATTCAAAAAAGGTATTGACAAACAAATAACGTTGTGATATAGTTAATAGCGTTGCCGATAGTGGTAACGCAAACGGAGGTTTAGCTCAGCTGGGAGAGCATCTGCCTTACAAGCAGAGGGTCACAG
>JAZRTL010000114.1:0-13256 GCA_045652025.1 Eubacteriales bacterium | reverse complement strand
CGCTCGGTCCCGCAACGCCCGTAACCGAAACGGCAATATCCGCGCCCGATACGTTACGCGCGCCGTTAGCCATCTCTACCGCCGTTTGCTCCGAAACCGCACCGAATTGCTCTATCGTTTCGGGGTTAACGCCAAGAAGCTTCACCTTTGCCTCGTTGGAATAGGTGGTAAAGCCGTATTCAAAAACCTCGCTTGCGCCGGAATAGTTGGTTATCGTTTTCGCAACCAATCCGCCCGTACAGGATTCCGCGGTGGCGATTTTAAGACCGTTTGCTTTTAGCTTGTTAACCAAAGATTTCATTATAAAACCTCTTTATTTTAATAATACGAATTTATCCGTTTCGAGCGCGCGTGCAACCAAGCCGTCAACGTCGATTTTTGCTTCCTCGGCAAGAATTTCGTCCATATCGGGACGGGTGTCGGGGTGCTTGGGTGTGAACACGGTACAGCAATCCTCGTAGGGAAGAATAGACGTTTCAAACGTGCCGATTTCCCTTGCGCGAACGACGATTTCCTCTTTATCGAGCCCAATACAAGGGCGCAACACGGGAACGGTCGCAACCGCATCGGTAACCGCAAGCGATTGCATTGTTTGGCTTGCAACCTGAGCAAGCGATTCGCCTGTGATAAGGCAACCCGCTCCGTATCTTTCGGCTAATTTGGAAGCGCATCTAACCATAAAGCGACGAAGCAAAAGCGTAAAAAGACGCTCCTTGCAGTTGGCAACCAAGGTTTCTTGGATTTCGGTAAGCGAAACGGCGTGGAGATACATCTCGCCGCAATATTCGGTAAGCTTTTCGGCAAGGGTGCGAACCTTTTCCATCGCAAGCTCGCCCGTGTAGGGAGGCGTTTCGAAATAAACCGCGTCTATCGCCGCGCCTCGTCTTGCAATCATATGGCCTGCAACGGGGCTGTCTATCCCGCCCGAAAGCATAAGCATCGCTCTGCCGCTGCTTCCAACCGGAACACCGCCCGCGCCCTTTTCGCCGTTGCCGTGGATAAAGGCGGCTCTGTCGCGGATTTCTATTGTAATAACACGCTCGGGGTTGTTAACGTCAACCTTCATATCGGGGCGGTTTTCAAGAACAATACCACCGCAAATCGCGCAAATCTCGGGCGATTTAAGCGGGAACTTCTTGTCGCTTCGCTTTGCATCGCATTTAAAGGTTTTTGCGCTTCCCAAAAGCTCGTTAACGTTTTCGGCAAGAAGAGCGGTAATGCTGTCCATATCCTTTTCGCATTCAATCCCGCGGCAAACGGTTGCAACGCCAAACACCTTTTTAAGCTTTTCGTATGCGGTGTCCATATCGGCATTGTCCGAGCCCCAAACGCAAAGCGTCGATTGGGCGTAATCGAAGAAAAACTCGCCCTCGACCGTCTTTAGCGCACGCTTAACGCCCTTTTCGAGCATAGAATTAAAATACCCACGATTAAGACCTTTTAAAACAATTTCGCCGTATTTAAGTAAAAAAACTTCTTTCATTTCTTTATCAACCTGTTTTCAATTTCTTTTATCTTTTGCACAAGAATTTCGCAATCCTCTTTTGTGTTGTGGCTGCCGATGCTGATTCTTATCGCCGATTCAAGCTCGTTTTTGGGCAACCCAAAAGCCGACATCGCGTGGGTAACGCCCTTTCTTGCCGAGCAAGCGCTCCCCGCCGAAACACAAATTCCCTCGGCATTAAGCGCGTTAAGCATAACCTCGCTCTTAACCCCCAAAACCGAGATTAAAAGCACCGTGTCTATATGCTCGGTAGGTATGTGGAGCTTAATTTTTTCGTTTTCGGAAAGCAAGCCGATTAGGTAATTATAAAGCTCGCTTATGTGGGATAGAGCTTCGGTTGTAAACGCTTCCGCCGCCGCGCCGAACGAGGCAATACCGACAATATTTTCGGTCCCCGACCTAAGTCCGCCCTCCTGACCGCCGCCGCGAATAAAGGCGGGAATTCTAACCCCGCTTTTAATATAAAGCGCGCCAACACCCTTAAGCCCACCGATTTTATGGGCGGAAATACTTGCAAGGTCGCAATTTTTTGCTATCGCACGTCTGTCCGCGGTTTTTAAATACCCTTGCACCGCGTCGCAATGGAACAACGCCCCGCTGCCGCTTTTGTCTATCGCTCGTCTAACCGCCGCAATATCGTATTTTGCGCCCGTTTCGTTGTTTGCAAGCATAATCGTAACAAACGCCGCGCCCGCCGAAAGCTCGCGCTCCAGCGCGTTTATATCCAAAATACCATCACGGGTTGGGATTTTAACTATCTCCCAGCCGTTTTCCTCTAAAAGCGCAAGCGGAGCAGAAACGGACGGATGCTCGCTGTCGGTTGTGATAACCCTTTTGGAACGCCTTGCGCGTAGCTTGGCGAGCCCAAAAATCGCGGTGTTGTTGCTTTCGCTCCCGCCCGCCGTAAATATAATCTCGCTGTCCTTAACGTAAAGCGATTTTGCAACCGACTTGCGCGCGTTGTCTATAATTTTTTTGGCGTTAACGCCCGCCGAATGTATCGAGGAAGGGTTGCCGAAAACGCAAAGTGCTTCCCTTGCGGCTTCAAGCGCCCTCTCGCTCGGGATGGTTGTCGCCGCCGAGTCGAAATATATCATAATTTCTCCAAAAAGCTTTATTGGCTTTATTATAACCGCAAACCCCGTTTAAGTCAATAGAAACGCCCTCTTAACCCCGCCAAAAAAAGCGACAATTAGCCCCTAAACCCAAAAAGAAGGGGAGTTATATTAATAAAATAATAAAAATTATATTAAATATATAAATAAACCCTTTACATATTGGGAATATCGTTGTATAATCACTATGAATACCGATGTAAAGATTTTGTATTTGGCGAAGTAACTAACCGTTTCGGCGGTAAATAGGAAGGTTGTGCGCGACCTTATATAGATTTTTAACCCAACTCCGCGTGCTTCTAACCGAAAATACCCGTTGCAAATCCGCAACACCGAGCGGCGAACTTACAAGCCCTGCAAAATGCTTTTATTCGGGATAAAATAAATTATCGGAGGCAACAAATGGACAACACTATTTTAATCTGCGCCATCGTTGGCGTGGTATCCATCGCCTTAGGTATCCTTGTCGGCTATCTTATTCGTAAGAAGAGCGCCGAAAAAGCTATCGGCTCTGCCGAAAGCGAGGCAAAAAGGATAATTGACGATGCGGCAAAGAGCGCCGAAACGGTTAAAAAGGAAAAGCTTGTTGAAGCAAAGGAAGAAGCGCTCAAAATCAAGAACGAAACCGAACGCGAGCTTAAGGAACGCAGAAACGACCTTCAGCGTTTGGAGCGTCGAGCAATGCAAAAGGAAGAAAATCTCGACAAAAAGTACGAAAACCTCGAAAAGAAGGAAGAGGTACTTAATTCTAAAATTCGCGAAAACGAATCCTTAAAGGCAAAATGCGAAGAAATTATTTCACAGCAAGAGGAATTGCTTCAAAAGATTTCCGGTATGACTGTGGAAGATGCACGCGCTACCCTTATGGAGCGTGTGGAAACCGAAGCACGACATGAAATGGCGATGAAGCTTGCCGAGGTCGAGCAGGAATGCAAGGACAAGGCAGAGGAATCGGCAAAGAATATAATCGCGCTTGCTATTCAGCGTTGCGCGGCAGATAGCGTTTCGGAGGCAACCGTTTCGGTTGTTGACCTGCCCAACGACGAAATGAAGGGCAGAATTATTGGTAGAGAGGGTAGAAATATCCGCGCTATCGAAACGCTTACGGGTGTTGACCTTATTATCGACGATACGCCCGAGGCGATTGCAATCTCCACCTTTGACCCCGTTCGTCGCGAGGTTGCAAGAATGACTCTTGAAAAGCTTATCTCCGACGGCCGTATCCATCCGTCGAGAATCGAAGAAACGGTCGAAAAGAGCCGTAAGGAAGTTGAAGCGGTTATTAAGAAGGAAGGCGAACAGGCAACCTTCGAAACCGGCGTACACGGCATCAACCCCGAGCTTATTAAGCTCCTCGGCCGTCTTAAATACCGTACCAGCTACGGTCAAAACGTTCTTAAGCATTCTATCGAGGTTTCGCATATCGCGGGTATGATTGCGGCGGAATTGGGCGTTGACGTTAACCAAGCAAAGCGCGCAGGTCTTCTTCACGATATCGGTAAGGCAATGACCCACGAGGTTGACGGCTCGCACGTTCAAATCGGCGTTGACGTTGCTCGTAAATATAAGGAAAGCCGCGAAATCGTTCACGCTATCGAGGCGCACCACGGCGACGTAGAGCCCAACACCTTGGTTGCAATGATTGTTCAAGCGGCGGCCGCTGTTTCGGCGGCAAGACCCGGCGCAAGACGCGAAAATCTCGAATCCTATATTAAGCGCCTACAAAAGCTCGAGGAAATTGCCGAAAGCTTTAAGGGCGTCGAAAAATCCTTTGCTATCCAAGCGGGTAGAGAGGTTCGTATTATGGTTAAGCCCGACGAGGTTAACGATGACGAAATGATCTTTATCGCCCGTGATATCGCTCGCAAGATCGAAGAAGAGCTTGAATATCCGGGTCAGATTAAGATTAACGTTATCCGCGAAATGCGTCAGGTTGACTACGCTAAGTAATATAGCGTGTTAGAACGGAGTTTACATTGATTAAAATTTTAGCGGTTGGCGACGTTTTCGGCGCGCCGGGTTGCGAGTTCGTTCGTAAGTATTTACGAAGAATTAAAAATCTGGAAAACGCCGATTTGGTTATCGTTAACGCCGAGAACGCTTGTGGCGGAAGCGGTACGGACAGAGCCGAGGCAGATTTGCTTTTCGAAAGCGGCGCCGACGTGCTTACCGGCGGTAACCATTCGTTCAGGCGGTATTCGCTTTTGGATTTTATCGAGGAAGAACCGACTATCCTTCGCCCGCTTAATTTCCCCGCGGGCTCTCCCGGCGAGGGCTATTGTATCGTTCCGTTAAAGAACGGTCTTAAGGCGATGGTTATTTCGGTTTGCGGACAGGTTTTTATGGACCCGTACGATTCCCCCTTTACAACGGTCGAGCGGTTGCTTAACGACCAAAAGGGGAAATACGATATTGCAATTTGCGATTTCCATGGCGAAGCAACAAGCGAAAAGCAAGCGTTTGCCCACCATTTCGACGGAAGAATTAAAATCGTTTTCGGTACCCATACCCACGTCCAAACTGCCGACGAGCGTCTTACCGCTTGCGGCGGCGGATATATTAGCGATATAGGTATGGTTGGGAGCGAAAGCTCGGTTATTGGCGTTAGCTACGAAACCGCGATTTCGCGATTTACCCAAAACGTTCGTAAAAAGGGCGTTGCCGAATCGAAGGATATTTCTCTTCGCGGCGCGGTGTTTACGGTCGATGAAAAAACGATGTATTGCACCGATGTAAAACGAATAAAATATTGTGAGGAAGATTTAAAATGATTAACAGCTTGATGATTATGTTTGAGGACGCACCTGCGGGCGCGGGCGGCTGGGCGAACACTATTTCGCTTATCGTTCCTATGGCTCTTTTGGCGATTGTTTTCTATTTCTTTATCTACCGTCCCCAAAAGAAGCAAGAAAAAGAAACCGCGGATATGCGTAACTCTATCGACCTTGGCGACGTTATCGTTACCACAGGCGGTATTATCGGTATGGTGGTTAAGGTTAAGGACGATATGCTTCTTATCGAATCCAGCGGCGACAGAACCAAAATCCAAATTCAAAAATGGGCTGTTCATACCGTTCTCGAAAGAGCAAACGAGGGTATGAAGGAAGAACCCAAGAAATAATTTGTTAGGGGCTGTTTTATACAGCCCCAAAAGTTTATTAAATTAACGGAGAGCGTAAAAATGAAAAAATCGTTAAAGCGAAAATATGCGAAATTGCTTATTAAGCAGGGTGTAAACATTCAAAAAGGGCAACAGCTTAACATTATGGCGGACGTAGAAGCGGCGGATTTCGTTACCCTTCTTGCCGAGGAAGCTTACCGCGCGGGCGCGGGTGAGGTTAGGGTCGATTGGTCCTGTACCCAACTAACCAAGCTTGCTTACCGCCATCGCACAATGCGTTCGCTTTGTAACGTTCCCGCTTGGCAGGTAGAGCGCGCAAAGAGCGATGCGGAAAAGCTTCCCGCTCGTATTCGCCTTATCTGCGAGGACCCCGATGGTCTTGCTTCGGTTAACCAAGAAAAGCTTTCCCGCGCAAATATGGCGGCAAGTAAGGTTCTAAAGCCCTACCGCGATGCGATGGATAATAAGCACCAATGGTTAGTTTGTGCTATCCCGGGCAAAGCTTGGGCAAAAAAGGTGTTCCCTAACGATAAAGCTTCGGTTGCGGTCGAAAAGCTTTGGGAAGCGATTTTGGCAACCGTTATGTGCGATGAAGAAGGCGATGCTATTGCCGCTTGGGATAAAAAGAATAACGATTTCAAAGAAAAATGCGATTGGCTCAATTCCCAAAACTTTGATTATTTGCATTATAAATCGAGCAACGGTACCGATTTCACCTGCGAGCTTATGGAGGAGAGCGTTTGGTGCGGCGGTGGCGAATATACCTTGGGCGGTGTGTTCTATAACCCCAATATGCCCACCGAGGAAATTTTTACAACCCCAATGAAAGGCAAATGCAACGGCAGATTGGTTTCTACAATGCCGCTTTCGTTAAGAGGCACGCTTGTAGAGAATTTCTATATCGATTTTAAAGACGGTAAGGCGGTTGCTTGGGATGCCGAAAAGGGCAAAACCGCGCTCGAAAAGCTAATTACAACCGACGACGGCTCTTGTATGCTCGGCGAGCTTGCGCTCGTTTCAAAGGATTCGCCTATCTCAAAGGGCGGCTTGCTTTATTATAATACGCTTTTCGATGAAAACGCTTCCTGCCACGTTGCGCTCGGTATGGGCTATACGGGCTGTGTTAAGGGGTTCGAGAATATGACTCTCGACCAACTCCACGAGCTTGGCGTTAACGATTCTATGATTCATGTCGATTTTATGATTGGTGCAGACGATATGGAAATTATCGGATATAAGGACGGCAAGGCAACACCGATTTTTGTAAACGGTAAATGGGCATAATATAGGTTTAACAGCGAGGTATTTGTTATGAAGCTACCAATAGGACTTCAAATTTATTCGGTAAGAGATTTTGCAAGCGAGGACTTGTTTTCAACGCTTAAAGCAATAAAGGAAATGGGCTATGACGGCATTGAGCTTGCAGGGCTTTACGATAAGACGCCAAGCGAATATTCGGCAATGCTGAAGGAGGTTGGGCTTGTTCCGATTTCGGCTCATATCTGGTACGAAAATCTTTTTGGCGATACCCAAAAATTGATCGACGATTATAAAGCTATCGGCTGTAAATATCTTGCGCTCGCTTGGCTTAACCCCGACGAACGACTTGGCGGTGTTAACGGCGAGGCAACGGTTGAGCTTATTTCCGACCTTGCAAAAAAATGTATCGATTCGGGCATAAAGCTTTGCTACCATAACCACGATTTCGAGTTCGAAAAGATAGGTAACGATTATATCTTCGACCTTCTTTACGAAAGAATTCCCAATTTGTTTGTGGAGCAGGATTCCTGTTGGGTTGCTTCCGCAGGTGTTAGCCCCGTTGAATATCTTAAAAAATACGAAAACCGTACTCCGCTTTTGCATTTAAAGGATTACGTCGGCAGTAAAAAGGACGGTAATTTTGAATTACGCCCCAACGGATATGGCGTTCAGGATTTTAAATCGATGATCACCACCGCCGAGCAAACCGGCGTTGAATGGCTTATCGTCGAGCAGGATAGCCCTTCGATGAACCTTGATGCAATGGAATGTGCTAAAAAGAGTATAGAATACTTAAAAGGCATATAATATATATAGGAAACAGAAAGAGGTATAAAAAATGAGCGGATGTACTCACGATTGCTCGAGCTGTAGCGCAAATTGCAGCAGCAGAGAGCAAAAGCAAGCTATTCCAAAGGAACAGCTTCGCGAGGGAAGTAAAATAGGTAAGGTTATTGCCGTTGTAAGCGGTAAGGGCGGTGTCGGTAAATCGCTCGTAACCTCGCTTTTGGCAATTAACGAGCAAAGAAAGGGCAAGCGAGTTTGTATTCTCGATGCCGATATAACAGGCCCCTCTATCCCCAAAATTTTTGGCGTTAAGGCGGGGGTCGAGAGCGATGGCGAGGCGATGATACCCCCCGTAACCCAAAAGGGCATTAAAATTATGTCGCTAAACCTTTTGTTGCCTAACGAGTCCGACCCTGTCGTTTGGCGCGGTCCCGTTATCGGCGGCGCGGTAAAGCAATTCTGGACCGACGTTAATTGGGGCGAAAACGACGTTATGTTTATCGATATGCCTCCCGGAACGGGCGACGTTCCGCTTACCGTTTTCCAATCGCTTCCCGTTGACGGTATGGTAATCGTTACAAGCCCCCAAGACCTTGTTTCGATGATAGTGGGCAAGGCGGTTAGAATGGCAGAGCTTATGAACATTCCTATCCTCGGTCTTGTGGAAAACTATTCCTATTTTAAATGCCCTAATTGCGAAGAGGAGCATTATATCTACGGCGAAAGCAAGGTAGAATCTGTTGCCGCCGACCACGGTATTAAGACGGTTGCAAAAATCCCGATAAAGCCCGAAATTGCATCTCTTTGCGACGGCGGAATGTTGGAGCTAAATAACGAAAACCTTTTAACCGAATTTGATTTTTAATTTAAAATAACCCCCAAAAAGCCAAGGCAACCCCTTGGCTTTTTATTATCGGGGTCCCCAAGAAGTCGCAAGACTTATTGGGGTGATTGTCTTGAAAAATGTCGAAAATTTTGTTATAATGCAAATACAACGTAACGAAAGTTAGGTAATTTTATGGCAAAAAGATTTTTGGCTTTTCTGTTTGCGGTAGCTCTTTTGTTTACCGCTTGTGCAAGCGATACCCAAAATACTTCTTCGTTTGTCGAAGAGGTTTCGGAATATACGGGCGAAACACGCTATACCCTAATCAGCGTTGGCAAGCCCTATACAACCTCGGCGCCTGCTTATGAATCCTATGCGGATATATTTGGTGCCCAGCTAACCGACGGTCAAACCACCGCCGACGTCGGCGTTCATTATACCGATACGAGAATGGTCGGCTATACCCAATCCACAAATTACGTTATCGACTTGGGCGAGGACGGAAAGCGTATTTCTGCCGTTGCGGTTCGCTCGCTCGACATCTATACCGACGGCGTTTTAGTTGCCGCAAGCGCAAGGTTTTCGGGCTCGAACGATGGCACGAATTTCAAAAATCTCGGCACAGTCCCCTTTAAAACAACGGGCGACCAAACCGTCAGCACGGCAATGCTAAAGCTTAACGAGGTTGCCGATTACCGCTATATTAAGGTTTTGGTTGCGTTAAAATCCGGCGCTTACTTCTATTTCTTGGACGAAATTCAGGTTTTCGCTTGTGTGCCCGAGGTTGAAAAGGTTAACCCAATCGAGCTTGCTTATAAAAGCCCCTCTGCCCCCGAGCCCGCTTGGAAGAACGATCAATCGCTCGAAAAGGCAAAGCCCGCCTATACTAAAAACGTGGCTGTCGGCTCGCTATATGCGATAAAGGATTGCGAATTTGATGGTCGCGCTCCTAAAAACAACGATTACCTAACGGATAACGCTCAAACGGGCCGGCTTTACGGCGAGGACGTTTGGGTTGGCTTAAAGGGTATCGAGGGTAAATCGCCCTCTGTAAAAATAACGCTCGGCGAGGAAAGACAGGATATTTTTGCCTTTAAGGTCCATGCGCTCGGCGCGGGCTATAACCTTAAATACCCCGATTATATCGACGTGTATAACGGAAAAGATTTCCTCGGCAGAATGTACGCCCCTTACGAATGTAATAATTTTGCCTATACCCTAATTCTTCCCGTTTATCTAACTCTTTCCTCGGTTAGCTTTGTGTTCCCCGAGGGAGAGGGAATTTATTGGATAGAGGAAATAGAGGTTATCGCCGGCTCGGATAAGGAGTTCGAAACCCAGCTTTATCCCCCGCTTAATTTTGCTCCCGTTACCGAGCAGGTTTATTGGGAGGAAAGCGAGCCCGATTATAAAACCGAAACCAATTTAATTAAGGGCTTAACCCAACAGATTGCAAGCTCGGTTTACGTTCCAAAGCCGACCGCTTCGCAAATCGCGGGCGAGAGCAATAAAAACGCAATTCCGTCCTCGGCGGATTTCCCCTACCTAACCGACGGCAGATACGCCCGCGACCTATATTGTTATAGCGGAGAATGGTTCTTCTCCCGCGGGGGCGGTGCGACCGACTTTATATACGATATAGGAAAGCTTTCGGCAATAAAGAAATTTAACGTTAGCGTTCTCGAGCAGGAATCTTGGGGTATTGTAAGACCGAGCGGGATAAGAATTTATCTTTCCGAAAACGGCGAGGATTGGTATAACGTTTCTGCCTACGATTGCCCTAAGGATCAGGTTTACTATTCCAACGCAAAGCGTCTTGAATTTACCTACGAGCTCGATTTTGCATACGTTGCAAGGTTCGTTATGTTCCGTATCGAAAGCGCAACGCTTTTTGTGGACGAGCTTGAATGCTTTGGCACAAAATATATCTCCTCTACCGCAAGAACGCTTAGCGAATTGGGAACCAAATCCATTAAATATTACACCAACCAAGAAAGCGAAACTCTTGCAACCAACGAAAACACAGGTATAACCGCGGGCGATATTGCTATTATCTACCCCAACACCACCCAAATAGAATATCTCCGCCCGATGCTTGCCTATTTCGATACCGAGGGTAATATAAAAGATACCTTTATGGACGGCCTTTTGCTTTGCCACCAAGGCGCGATGCCCTCGGGCAACCTTCTTTTCCAACCCAACGATATGGCGGATTGGCAGGCGAACTTTAATTCCACCTTCGACGGCGTTAGCGGCTTTAACGCTATCGAGGAATTGGTCGGCGAGATAAAGCAAACGCTTTCTATCCCTAATTACACCGTTTCGGTTTATATCTCTATCCCAACGATTTACGAAAGCGTTACAAGCTTTGGCGACGTTGACGGCGACGGTGTTGACGAATCGCTTGCCTCGGCAGAGGACAGAAAAAAGGTGCTCGATTGGTATTTAAACCTTTGTATTAGCGAATTTTCCGCCCGCGGATATAAAAACATAAAGCTTAACGGCTTCTATTGGCTAAACGAATCGGTAATTTGGGAGGTGGACGATGCCCATATTATCGCCGAGGTTGGCGAAGCGGTTCATAACCACGGCTCTAACTTCCTTTGGGTGCCCTATTACGTTGCTCACCGCTACGTTTTAGGACAAGAGCTTGGCTTCGACCTCGTTTCGATGCAGCCCAACTACGTTTTCGACCTTTCCAAGCCCTACTACCGCCTTCTCCATACCCCCTCTCTTGCAAAGCGCTTTGGTATGAGCGTGGAAATAGAGCATTCCTACCAATGCCTTTCCGACCCGATATTTGCAAGAAGATATATGCTCTATCTTTACCACGGCGTAACCGAAGGATATATAAATTCGGTTCATATCTATTACGATGACCTTCATAATTTCGGTATTATGGGTCTTTCGGATAACTCGCTTTGCCGTATGCAATACGATGCGACCTACCATTTCGCAAAGCGCGATTTAAGCGTAACCCCCGAAAAGAAGGATGACGCCATATATAATACGGCGGCAAACAGTCCCTTAACGGTTAGTATGAATTTAGAGGGCGAGCTTTCGCTCTATACCTTGGCAAGCTGTACCGAAAACGGCTACGTTTCGCTTAACCAAAACGGCGTGTTCGTCTATTACCCCAACCGCGATTTCGTTGGTACGGATAGCTTTACCTATACCTATAATAACTACCTTGGCGAAAGCGAAGAATGCGTTGTGGTTATTAACGTCGAATAACAAAAAACGGCAAAACAAAAGGACAGAGAATTTCTCTGTCCTTTTTTTGTTGATTTAAAATTATTCAAGAATGTTGGAGGTGATATATTGAACGCCCCAAGAAATAAGCTTTTCTGCAAGGTCCTTATCGTCAACCGTCCAAACGTTAACCTTAATACCTTCCGCAAGGAAGCGCTTAACGTGTTCTTCGGTAAGGTCCTTGGACCAAATGTCAACGTCCATCTTGTTGTCCTTAAGAAGCTTAATAAGCTCTTCGGAAAACGCGCCCGTAAGGAATTGGCAATTAGCTTCGGGGCAGAGGGTGCGAAGAATTTGAAGATTTTCGATAGCAAAGGAAATAAAAATCATCATTTCAAGGCAATATTCTTGCTTAACAATC
This sequence comes from Eubacteriales bacterium, assembly GCA_045652025.1. Classification (GTDB taxonomy): domain Bacteria; phylum Bacillota; class Clostridia; order Oscillospirales; family CAG-382; genus Coliplasma. The sequence continues at coordinate 1,031 of JAZRTL010000114.1, read as the reverse complement.
TCAAGCACCTTTGCCATCTGTTCTTCGGTAAAGTAGCCCTTAAATTCAAGAACGCAAACCTTGTCGTACTTCTTACAAATACGAAGGTAATCGGTCATAGTGGGAATTCTAAGGTCAATTCTTCCGCGAACGCCGTCCTTGTCGAAAAGCTGGATAGATTGCAAGGTTTGAAGGGTCGATTGCTCGGGGATAATCATATCGCCGCCGCAACGAACGGCATCGTTATCGTGAAGAAGAACGAAGTTTCCGTCTGCGGTGGGACGAACGTCGGTTTCAATACCGAAATAGCTTCTGTTGCCTGCCGCAACGAAAGCCGAAGCGGTGTTTTCTCTTTCAATACCCGAAAGACCTCTGTGTGCTACGATTTGGGCGTTGCCCTTGTTAATTTTAATGGTATCCATACAAACCCTCCGTTTGTTTTTTAAAATCGATTATTTTGCAACAACGTTAAAAATCTTGTCTTTAATGTAAATCTTTTTAATTATCTGCTTGCCGTCTAAATTAGCCATAATCTCGGCGTTGGAGCTAAGGATACCCCAAGCGGTGTCCTCGTCCGCGCCCGCGGGGATAACGATAGTACCCTTAAGCTTACCGCAAATCTGTACCGCAATTTCAATTTCGTTATCGACGGTAAGAGCTTCGTCGAACGTAGGCCATTCGGCAAGCGAGCAGAAGCCGCTCTTGCCAAGCTTTTCCCACATTTCCTCGCAAATGTGCGGAGCAAAGGGGCAAAGAATTTGGGTTAATGCAAGCAAGCTATCCTTGTCGATACTGCCGGCATCGTAAATTTCGTTAAGTAAGCTCATCATAGCCGCAATAGCGGTGTTGAACTTCATACTGTCGATGTCGTTTGTAACCTTTTTAATGGTCTTGTGGAGCGAGCGAACAAGCTTTTCGTTAGGTGCGCCAAGCTTTTCGTCAAGCGCGGCAAAGCGCTCTAAAAATCTCTTACAACCGCGAACGCTATCCTGCGACCAAGGTGCAGCCGAGCCGTAATCGCCCATAAAGAGAATATAGGTTCTCAAAACGTC
>JAZRTL010000113.1:0-2969 GCA_045652025.1 Eubacteriales bacterium | reverse complement strand
CCTGCTCCTGATAAAGCATAACGCCGCAGGTGGTATCGAGAATGTTTTTTAATCTTTCGTCGGCATATTCAATGCTCGTTGGGTTAATTCGGTTTTTAAGGAAGGTATCGATCGAAAGCGCAGGTCCCGGTCGATAAAGCGAAATAACCGAAATAATGTCCTCTAAATTTCTTGGGCGAAGCTTGGAAAGAAGATTTCTCATCCCCTCGCTTTCGAGCTGGAAAAGACCTATCGCGTTGCCCTCGGATAGCATTTTATAGGTATCGGCATCGTCAAACGGGATTAATTCCGCACAAAAATCGGGGGTATGGCGTTTAACTCTGTCCTCTGCACCCTTAATTATCGAAAGGAATCTAAGCCCCAAAAAGTCTATTTTAAGAAGTCCCAAATCCGCAACGGTGTTCATCGTAAATTGGGTAACGGTTGCGCTGTCGTTCACCGCAAGAGGTAAATAGTTGGTTATCGGGTCGTCGGTAATAACCACGCCTGTCGCGTGGGTGGATGAATTCCTTGGGCGACCCTCGAGCTTAGTTGCATAGTCGATAAGCTTTTTCGCCTCTAAATCGTTTTCGTAACGCTTCTTAAACTCGGGGCTTTCCTTAAGCGCCGAATCCAACGTAACGCCGTTGTAGCGCGGGATAAGCTTTGCAATCTCGTCAACCGAAGAATAGCTCCTCCCCAAAGCTCTGCCCGCATCGCGCACGGCTTGGCGGCAGGCAAGGGTACCAAAGGTTATAATTTGTGCAACGTGCGCGCGGCCGTATTTTTCGGTAACGTATTCAATAACCTCTAACCGACGCTCGTCGCAAAAGTCTATATCTATATCGGGCATACTAACGCGCTCGGGGTTAAGAAAGCGCTCGAACAGAAGCCCGAATTTTATCGGGTCAACCTGTGTAATTCCCAATGTGTAGGTACAAAGACAGCCAACCGCGCTGCCTCTGCCGGGGCCAACGGGAATGCCCTTGTTTTTTGCAAAGTTAACGAAGTCCCAAACGATAAGCATATAATCGTCGAACCCCATTTGGTGAATTATCGAAAGCTCGTAATTAAGCCGTTCCTTATATTCTTTAATATCGCCGTCAAAGCTTTTTAACGCGCTAATTCGTGCAAGCCCGTCCTCGCAAAGCTTTTTAAGATAGGATTCGGAGCTATACGGCGCGGGTGCGCGGAACGCGGGCAGGTGCATATTTTCGAAATCGAACTTAAAATCGCACATATCCGCAATTTTTTGAGTGTTGTCTATCGCCTCGGGTACGTCAAGGAACAATGCGCGCATTTCGGCTTCGGATTTAAGATAATGCTCGCTGCCCTCCATGCCGAAATTACTGTCCTCGAGAGTGTTTCCCGTAGAAATCGCGGCGAGAAGACGTTGTACGTCCGCAAGCGCGCGGGTGGTGTAATGAACGTCGTTCGTTGCAACGAGAGGGACGTTTAGTTCCCCCGAAAACCTAATTAAAGCGCGGTTAACCTCTTCTTGACCCTCAATTCCGTGGCGTTGAAGCTCCAAATAGAAGTTGTCCTTGCCGAAAATGCGGTTAAAAACTATAATTCGCTCTCTTGCGAGCGACATATCCCCCGCAAGAATCGCCTTTGGAATACTTCCCGAAATACAACCCGAAAGCGCAATAAGACCCTCGGAATATTTCTCGAGCATCTCAATATCGGTTCTCGGCTTTTGGTAAAAGCCATCGGTAAACGCTTTCGAAACGATGTTAACGAGGTTGCGGTAGCCAATCTCGTTTTTTGCAAGAAGAACAAGGTGGGAATAGTCCGAATCCAACAACCTGTCCTTTTGTATCATCGTGCGCGGGGCAACGTAAACCTCACAACCGATTATCGGCTTAATTCCTTTTTCGGTGCAAAGCTTAAAAAAGTCAACGACGCCGTACATAACGCCGTGGTCGGTAATGGCACAAGCGGTCTGCCCAACGCGCTCTATCGCCTCGGGCAAATCGCAAATGCGGCATTCGCCGTCAAGCAAGCTATATTCGGTATGTAAATGAAGGTGAACAAAGCCCATATATAACTTCCTTTAACGATTTCTAATTAAACGCTTTCGTAGCTTTCTGCCATTTCAATCAATTTTTTAAATCTGTGGTTAAGCCCCGATTTGCTAACCGGTGCGCTAAGTAAGGAGCGGATTTGCTCCAAGCTTATATCGGGATTTTCTAAACGAAGCTTGGCACATTCGCGCAATTCCGGCGGGAGATTTTGTAAAAGCCCTTGCTGCTCCAAAATCCTTATCGCCTTGCATTGCTCTGCCGCTGCTTTTGCAATTCTGTCTAAATTTGCGGTTTCGGCGTTACAAAGGCGGTTTGCGCGGTTGCGAACGTCGCTCATAACCTTTTCGCTTATAATATCAAGCGCAACCTTCGTTCCGCCAATCAAGGAAAGAACGTCCTCAATGCTCTCGCTCGCCTTGTAATAAACCAACGGCTTGCCTTTTCTAACAGAACGCTTTGGAGAAAGCTCAACCTCCTCCAAAAGCGAGCAAATATAATCGGCGATTTTCTCCGTAGGCAGAACAAAGGATAGCATAAAATTACGGCCGGGCGGGGTAATACCGCCGTATTTAAGAAACACACCGCGCATATACATTCCAAGGTCCTTATCGCAATGGCGCTTGAATTCGCCAAGACGCTCGCCCAATTCTATATTTTCCTTACAGCATTGCTTTTTTGGTATCGCTTCGGTTAATTGGTTTTTAACGTCGGTAGAAAAAGACATATTCTCACCTAATAATTTTAATTTCGGGCTCTAATTCGATTCCCGTTTTTTCAAGCACGATGTCCCTAACCGAGTCCATAAGCTTAATAACGTCGGTCGCGGTTGCTTTTTCGTAGTTAATAATAAAGCCCGCGTGCTTTTCCGAAACCATCGCACCGCCGATGCGGTAGCCCTTAAGCCCGCATTGCTCTATCAACGCGCCCGCAAAATTATCCTTAGGGCGCTTAAAGCTGCTTCCG
>JAZRTL010000112.1:0-9045 GCA_045652025.1 Eubacteriales bacterium | reverse complement strand
CAAAAGGGGGCACTTATAAAAAAGTGCCTTTAGAGCCTTTTTACCGTCCAAAACCTATTGCACCCCCTAAGGTCAAAATGCACCCCCCTTGTTTTCGATTGGCTTCTGGCGTTTTCTGCATTTTTTAGTTTCTATCAAAATCTACGCCCCAACACAAAAAAGAAGTAACTTTTGTCTACCAAAAGTTACTTCTTTTTTTATCCAAGCCGCAGGCTTGGTATATCATCACGCTTTAGCGTGTATCTCATCAGCCCTTTGGGCTGTATATCATCACCGAAGGTGCATTTCTCTGCGACTTGATGAGATACAACACTGCGTGTTGATGATATACAATGCTTCGCATTGGTGATATGCAACGGCAAGCCGTTGATTTGTTTCCGAAAATCTGATATAATACCAAATCCGATATAATTTAAACACTCCTTAATTCCACAAAAAACACAAAAACGGCAGGCGTATTAACGTCTGCCGTTAGTTTTTGTATTATTCTTTAGATTCGGGTAAAGTAGGAACGGATTTTTTCTTCAAAAGCACCACAATAACAACAACCGCGCCGACAAGCAGCAACGCTAAAGCGCCGACCAAAATATAAATCCATGTATTATCCGAGCCAGAATCCTCCAACTGCGATTTATCATTTTCGCTTTCAACCATTGAACTATCGTTAGAAATATCTGTATCGACTATGCTTTCTTCGGAAATAGATTCTTCTATAATACTTTCTTCGGGAACAGAGTCTTCTATAATACTTTCTTCGGGAATAGATTCATTAGGTTCGACAATATCCGACACTTCGACAGAATTATCGGGGAATTCGGGAGTTATTACAGGAATTTCTGTTTGTAATGTTTCGCCACAGACCGTACACACCGATTGTTGCAAGCCGGGATTTATTTCGGTAGCTTCGTATATAATTTTATCGAAAACGTAGTTATGACCTGTCGCATCCATCGGCTCGGATTCGATATATCCGCAAGCGTTACATACGCGTTTGTGTGAACCTTGAACGTTACATTGAGGCATATCGACGATTTCCCAATCAGCAAAATCGTGAGTTTCGCATTCTTCATCTAAATACTCTATCTCAACGCCAAGATAATTTGCAAGCTCCTCGCCTTTTGTATTGCGATAACAGCGAACGGTAGTTAGCGAATCGCATTCACTAAATGATGAGGTATATATCGTCTCTACACTTTTAGGAATTGTTATGGTTTTTAACGAGAAGCAACGAGCAAAAGCAAGTTGGTTGATAGATTTTACGCCTTCGTTAAGCACTATCTCCTCGATATGAGAGCATTCGTAGAAGCAACTGGTATCTATTCGCTCTGCTGCCGTAAGGGTTACCTTTTTTAACGATTGGGGGACAAGAGGAACGTAGCGATAATCGACAATATCACGGCCGAATATCCAATAAAAACTCGTTGTTGTTGCATCATTAACGCTTTTCCCCGCAAACGGCAAGGTTATTTCGGTTAAGTCTTTAAAAGATTTTGCGGCCTTTTCACTCATAGTCGTCGCTTCGGTAATTATCAAGTTTTTAACAGTTTTGGGTACACACGATAAATATTTAGCAGGAGTTGCAAAAGTGATAATACCATCGCATACCGAAAATGCATTTGTAGCACAAAAGGTTACAGTATTAGGAATGGCAACATTGGTCAAGCTTGTACAACCATAAAATGCAGAATCACCTATGCTTGTTACGCTATTAGGAATATTTACGCTTGTTAAGCTTGTACAACCACTAAATGCAGAATTACCTATGCTTGTTACGCTATTAGGAATCGTTACGCTTGTTAAGCTTGCACAACCACTAAATGCAGAATTATCTATGCTTGTTACGCTATTGGGAATCGTTACGGCGGTTAATTCAACTCGGTTATAAAATGCATTTTTCCCAATTTTTGTAACAGTATTATCGTTAGGGATAACCGCATTCTTTAGCGCAAGCAATAATGTTTTAGATTCTTTGTTAATTATACAATTATTTTGTACATATATGAAAGGGTTATTCGAATCTACCTTCAAACTATCTAACGAAGAAAACAAAGGAGCGTTATCAGCTGTTACAAATTCAAAATTAACGTCATAGGATAAGGTTAAGTTCTTTAGATTTTGGGGGAAAATTAGTGCAGCGCTTTCAAAAACGGAGTTCGGGATCGTAGCGCTTGTTAAACTTGTGCAACCGCCAAACGCATATTTGCCTATAGTAGTTACGCTATCGGGAATTGTTACGTTGTTTACGCTTGTGCAATCGGCAAATGCACAAGCACCTATACTTGTTACGCTATTGGGGATTGTTACGCTTGTTAAGCTTGTGCAACCTCTAAACGCATAATCGCCTATACTTGTTACGCTATCGGGAATTGTAATGGACGTTAAATCGGTATGACCGTAAAAAGCATAATCGCCTATTTTTGTTACGCTACCATCCGACGGAATAGTTGCGTTTTTCAAGGCAACTATTAAGGTTTTTGTTTCTTTATTAATTAAGCAGTTGTTTTCTATATAAAATACTGTGTTATTTGGATTTACGGACAGAGTATCCAAATTATAAAATATCGCAGCATTTTCGTCATCCATTAGTATATTGCGAACGTTATCCGAAAGGGTTAGATTTTTTAGCCCGGTATCAGTGCCAAAACAATACGCCATATTTTTTGCGATACCGTCGGAAACAGTTGCTGTTTTGAGCGACGTACAACCTCGGAATATCGTTTTTCCGCAAGAGGACAACGAATTAGAAACATAAACGCTCTCTATCCTCGAATATTCAAAAACATAATCCCCTACCTTTTTTGTATTAAGTATAGCAAGCGATTTTGTTCTTAAACCGGAAAATGCAGAGTCGCCTATGGTAGTTGCTCCGGACCAATTCAACTCTTCGATTTGGCATCCCATGAAAGCACAATCGCCTATTTCGTTAAGATGTGGCAAGGTTACAGTTTTTAGGGAGCGCTGATTACGAAACGCTTGAGAACCAATTTCCCTCACAAGTATACCGTTGATCTTTGATGGCACTTCCAACGAGGTATTTAGTAAGTGGCTAGTATCGTTAGGGATGGTCCTAAAACCTTCTATGTATATATAGGTGCCCATATCCACATAATCCAACGGACCTTCGTAAGCCATAGCATTAACGTTAAATATAAATAGCATTGAAAGTAATATAACGCAAACCTGAATTAATTTTTTCATCATTTATCTCCTTATAAGCAATCCTTTGTGCTTTTAAAAACAACAAAAGTTCGGTTCAAAAGCAATAAACCTTTGTCTTAGTATGTTAATACATTAAATTCAAGTATAACTCATTAAAAAATTATTGTCAATACACAACGTAAAAAAGGCAGGCGTTTTAACGTCTGCCGTTAGTTGTTTATTCTTTAGATTCAAGCTTTTTTTCAAGTTCGGAAATACGCTCGCGGAGGGCGGCGAATTCTTGAGCTACAGGGTCGGGCATATTGGTTTGGTCGAGCGTTTGGGCGGGTTGTTCGACCGTCTTACCACGAACGACACGCGCGGGGATACCGACGGCGGTTGAGTTCTCGGGGATATCCTTTAGAACCACCGCGCCCGCGGCAACCTTTGAATTATCGCCTATTGTAACGGGGCCCAAAACCTTTGCGCCCGCGCCGATCATTACGTTATTACCGATAGTGGGGTGGCGCTTGCCGATATGCTTACCCGTACCGCCGAGCGTTGCACCTTGGTAAATCGTACAGTTATCGCCGATAACGGTAGTTTCGCCAATAACGACAGCGCAGCCGTGGTCGATAAACAAGCCCTTGCCTATTTGTGCACCGGGGTGGATTTCGATACCCGTAAGGTTACGGGCGGTTTGGCTTATTGCTCTTGCGGCGAAATGGTGGCCCTTTTTAAAGAGCTTATGGGCAATACGGTGGGCAACGAGAGCGTGTAGACCCGGATAGAGCAACAACACCTCGGCATCGCTATATGCCGCAGGGTCGCGTTCGCGTATTGCGCGGACCTCGCTACCAAGCTCGCCAAGTATTGCAAAGGTTTTATCCTTTAGCATCTTAAGGCGGGCTTCGAATTCTGCCGCTTCTTTACTATATTTATAAGAGTTCATAAAAACACTCCGAATTTTCTATTTTATATTATTACGGAAGGAAATAGAATTTATCTTCACTTCCCCTTTATTTATCACAACCTCGAAGATGCGCGTGCGCGTTTCATCGGGAAGGATATCTGTGCGGTAAGTGCCGTTATTTTCGAAAATACGGTAGCTCACCTCAAAAATTTCGGTATAGCCGCCTTCACCGCTCGCATCGCCAACGACACTATGGAGAATGACGTTTATATCGTAAATTGCTTGCATTGTAAAGCGTTCGGGACAACAAAAGTTTTCGTCGTTTAAGCAAGCTTCGGTATAAAAATTAGGATAAGTTTCGTAATCGCCTAAAACAAGGCAATTAAAATAATCATAAAAGAATTTTGCTGTTTCGGGGAGATATTGAACATTTTCCTCGGTAAGCACGGTATCGCTACCGTAGCGGTTATAATGGATACCGCGGTTAAGAGCCAAATAAAGCTCATCCTCTAAAATATTTTTGTTATAATCGGGCTCGAAAAAGAGCCATTCGTTATAGGAATAATCGTCGTTAGATTCGGGATAGAAAATTGAAACGAGAGTAGGTATGAGCGCAACCAAAAGCGAAAGCAATATAAACGCCGAAGCTACGATAATTATTATTTTTTTAAGCTTTTTCTTTTTTAAGTTGTTTTCCATACCATTATACATATATGGGGCGCATTAAGCGCCCCATACGTTATTATTTATCCTTCAATAAATCTTTTAAGGTTTTCGATACCAACGCGGATACCGTAGAGCGCATCCTCCAAGCCCTCGAATTCGATGGTTAGGAAGTCGTCATATCCGTTGCGCTTTAGGGTTTGAACACATTGGCGAACCGGAACGTCGCCATGGCCGATTATCGAGCCACGGAGATAGTTACCACCGCGCGACATAAACCAACCCTCGCCGGGATTATCGAGCGAGCCGCTCTTCTTATGGAAATCCTTTGCATGAGCATGGAAAGCATAAGGAGAAACCAAGCCAACCGCATAATTATGGTCGGCATCGGAACAAGCGAAGTTGCCGATATCGACAAGCGCGCCGAAGTTTTTATGGTTTACAGCGTTGATAAGCTTTTCTACACGTTCGGGGTCTTGAACAAAGTAGCCGTGGTTTTCGATACAGGTCTTAACGCCCTTGGTTTCAGCATATTCGGTTACGGCACGATATGCCTTAACGAGAATAGGAAGAACCGATTCGAAGCTTCTGCCGTTTTTAACGGTAAGGGGATAACCGGGGGTTGCATCGTGGCGCATTACGGGACAACCGTAAGCCGCCGCAACGTCGACCATACCCTTAACACGTTCGACCTCGGCATCGAAATCGCGGTTAAGAAAATCCGCACCGATACAGAAGCAAAGCGGTTTAATTCCAACTTCTTTGCAGTAGTTTCCGATATCCTTTGCATATTCAATATATGCATTAAGGTCGTTTTCGAAGCCGCCGACTTCAACGAAATCGACACCCTCGCCGCCAAACACCTTAACCTTATCGATACAGCCCTTTACACCAAGCGAACTATCGTTCGCATAGCCATGAAAGCTATATAGACTAACGCCTACTTTCATTATTTTACCTCTTAAAAGTTATTTGAATTAGCCAAGAGTGATGGTAGGAATCTTGGACCAGTCGTTAATACCGATGATACCGCCGCCATCACGAAGAGTGATGTTTTGGAACTTCTTGGTAGCAGTACCGGAGTTAACGGAGAGAGAGAAGCCGAATTCGTTGCCTGCAACGGGGTCAACTGCAGCGTCTGCGTTGCCGATATCAGTCCAAGGAATTGCTACTTCATAAGTGGTAACCTGACCTTCGCGGGTGTTAACGGTGTTGGAGTTATCAACAGCGCCCGGGCCCTTGAGCCAGAGAGTCTTAAGAGTTTCGCCGTCGTTGTTAACGCCGAAGCCGTACTGACGAACGATACCTGTGGTAGCGCTTTCGCTCTTACCACCGGAGTAGTCCCAGTTACCGCTGGTCATATAGTCGCCGTTAGGAGCAACGGAGCAGAGGTTAACCTGGATACAGGTTTGGTCGTACATTTCGCCACAGTATTCGGGAGTAGAATCGTTAAAGTGGTCGGGAGTATCAACAACTACTGCGAAGTAGAGGTTGTTTTCGTCGTAAGTGAGGTAAACCTTAGCGGTAGCGTTGTAGTCGTTTACGTCGAACTGAGCGTAGGAAACGAGAACGTTATCGGGGGTGATATCCCAGATAGCATCGCCATATTCGCCTGCTTCAACCTTACCGTCGATAAGGGGAGCAGCTTCGGTCTTTGTGATAGTAGCATCGAGACCGTTGTTAGCAACAAAGCCGTGGGGGAAGAATACGGTAGCGCCGTCAACTGCTTCGATAGCGCTGATCTTATCTGCATTTTCCTTAGCGATAACAGCTACCCAGCCATCTTCGGGGATAGCGGTATCTGCTTCTGCAGCGCCAACTGCGCTAAAGCTCTTCTTTACGTAGCCGAACTTGCTGTGGTCATATTCGAAAACTGCAACCGCAAAGTTAGCGTAGTCTTGGTCATCTGCTTCAATGGTAGCGCCGTAATCGCGGGTGAAAACGCCGTTTTCGCCGTCAACAACAGCTTCGTTAAGCTTATCGAGCTTCAAAGAGGTGGGGTCGGTAACTCTAACACCTACGATGCCGCCTGCATAGTAAGCGTTCTTCCAGGAGATGAACTGAGTAACGCCGACTTCAACGATTTCTTCGCTGGATTCTTCGGAAGTTTCATCAGAAACATCTGCGGTGCTGGATTCTTCGGTAACCTTAGAGGATTCTTCGGCCTTGGAAGATTCGGTCTTGGATGCATTAGAGTTGGTGAATCCGCCTTCGCTGGTTTCGGTTTCGCCGCCGCAAGCTACGACAGAGAGAGCGAACACGCATACGAGGAGGATAGCTAAAAGTTTTTTCATTTGAACACACTCCTTATGGTTCGTTTTATTTGTTCCTTAGAACACATATTTTGTCGGAAAACAAGGAAAAGATCACCCTCGCTTATTTTCACGCGGATATTATAACATATTGCTTAAAACAAATCAATAGCATTAAAGTATTTTTATGCACTTTTCGGCAATTTGCACATAACAAAAGGAAAGGATATGCTTTCGCGGTAAACACGAAAGCATATCCTGTTTTTTGGCTATTTATTCAGCTTATTTTTTAGCAATCCTTTTACGAGCTTATTTTGAATAAACCTCTAATTCATCGAGGAAGCAGAACAAGCCCTCGAGTTGAATATCGAACTTAACGTATCGAGCCGAAACGCCATCGACCAATACGCCGGTCCAATAGGTAGCGTTTTCAACGTCGTTAACCGGAAGGTTGCCGAGCTCGGTAAAGCTACTGCCGTCCTCGGAAGCGTAGGCAGTGATTTTTGCGGGCTTGGTTATACCCGATTCACCCGCGTTACAGATATGGGCGCGAACGGTAGAAAGATCAACCGAGCTGCCAAGGTCAATAACGAAGCTACCAACGCCGTTTACGGTATTATTACCTGCGGTTTTAATTAGACCGAACCAATTTGCATCGTAGGTAAGACCGCCGGTTGCTTTACCGTCGGTAAGGCGAGCGGTATAGTTACCGTATCCAACGCCGTTACCCGAGATAGTATATTCCTTATTTGCGGAAACGAGAGTGCCCTCGGGCTTTACCTCCTCGAAGGGCTTTGCAACCTCGCTACCCTCGGGAAGCGTTGCATCCTCTACGTAATTAAAGAGCCAAATGGTTTCGGTATGAACCTCGTTACCAGCTTTTTCGCGGTAGGACGAGTTGGTGGGATATTTACTGAAATAAACCTTATTATCCGAGGTATTCATATCCCAAATAGAAGTTTTGAACTCGTTTTGGGAATTACCGAGCGAATCGGTAGGAGTGTTTATACGAACGTCAAATTGATATCTCGGGTCCTTATAGCCGTAAAGACGAACGCGGGTTGCGGCGTTTCCGCTATATTGGGGACCGGAATAGTCCGCCGCGCCGACCTTTAGAGTTTCGATAGTTTTAATAACGTTACCATCGCGGTCGATCATATCGCACCACAAGCCGTATTTTTTGTTGATGGGGAACATTGTAAGATAGGAATAATAATGGTCGGTATCCTTAACGTAGGTAAAGTCTGTATTAAGCTTTACTTGGGGTCCAGTAAAGGTATATTTACGGGTTACCTCGGCGTAAACCTGATCCTCGGTATATTCCTTTATATTAACGCCATCGTAATCCGAAATACTGTCGCCGTTATAATCGGGAATAAATAGAAGCTTACTCTTTTCGATAATATGGAGCGAATTTACGGTTACGGATTCGCCTGTTTTTAGGTTAAGAGCTTCGCCCGTTTCGGCGTTATAGAGGTCGATAGAAACAAGCGCTTCGCCGCCGTGGTTACCGCCGGAGAAGAAGGTTTTTCCGTTATAAACGGTACGGAAAACATATTCCAAATCGGTTGCGCCAACAAGGAAAACGTGGGTTTGGTTAGTTTTATCCACAAGGTTCCAAGCCCAAAGGTTAAACATACCCCAAGGGCGTTGCTCGAGTGTTATGGTTACCTTACCCGCTTCGGTTTCGCTTTGCATAGAATACTTCTTTTCCGAAACCTTGGTTACAACGGTTTTATGGGAAAGAATTTCCGCAGGTGCGTTCGGGTTGGTGAATTTTTCGTAGTTGTTAAAACCCCAATATTCAGGCATTTTTACCTCCTCGGTGGTACTTTCCTCGGACATCGAGCTATCCTCGCTCGGTACTTGAGATGAAGCGTTTGTGGGTTCGGCCTCGTTACAAGCGATAAGCGTGGTACCGCAAAGAAGAACCGAAAGCAAAAGAATTAAAGTACGTTTTAAAGTCATATTAATCACTCCTTTTATTTGCTTGTATTAGAAGATCCGCCGGGCGTTTCGCCAGGTGGAATAATCTGCTCCGCTGTAAACGTACCCGCCTTATAATCGGCAGGGATAGAG
>JAZRTL010000111.1:0-9354 GCA_045652025.1 Eubacteriales bacterium | reverse complement strand
ATATCGCGCCCAACAACGTAAAGCGGCTCGGTATATGCAATCCCAAGTCCCTTGCGCTGACCTATCGTATAGGAGCGTTGACCAAGATGCTTGCCCAAAACAGAGCCGTTTTTGTGAACGAAATCGCCCGCTGTGTCGGTTTCACCTGCCGTTCTGTTAAGGAACGCGCGGTAATCGCCGTCGGGAATAAAGCAAATATCCTGACTGTCGCCCTTTGTGGCAACCGCCAACCCCAAATCCAGCGCAATGGAGCGTACCTCGTCCTTTGAAAACTCGCCTAAAGGGGCGTAGAAACGGGAAATTTGGTCGGGCGTTAGCGACCATAGCATATAGCTTTGGTCCTTTTTTTCGTCTTTTGCACGGGCGATAATTTTTCTGTCCCCGCTTGTTAAAACCCTAACGTAATGGCCCGTGGCATAAGCGCTCGCGCCGTTTTCGAAGCAATAATCGGCAAGAGAGCCGAACTTTAAAAAGCGGTTGCAAACAATACAAGGGTTTGGTGTTTCGCCGCGCTCGTAGGAGGAAATAAAATCAAGAATTACCTTGTTATAAAATTCTTTTTTAAGGTCTAACGTATGGTGGGGAACGCCAAGACGCTCGCAAAGCGCTCTCGCGTCCTCTAACTCGCGCTCGTTATAGGTCGGGACAAGCTCGCTGTCGAAAACCGTCATCGTAACGCCCTCGGCGGAATAGCCGTTTTGCTTGATAAGCGTTAGCGCAACCGCGCTGTCAACACCGCCGCTAACCGCAACGTAGCATTTTTTATCCAAACCCAAATCACCTCGCTTTTTTTGTATTCTACCACGTACATCCCCTTTTGGCAACCGTTTTTTGTAATAATAAAGCCATCTTCCGCGTATAAATGCAACAAAACGAAGGGGCAAATGGCAAAAACGCGCTTGCCCTTGTTAAAGGATGGATTTATATGAGAAAACTGTTGTTGATTTTTGCTCTGCTTGCTTGCATTTCCTTTGCTTCCTGCTCGGGCAGGGAGGATGCCGAGCAAATCGACCCCTCTGTCCCGCCCGCGTTTACGGTGCTTCAAAACCGTTTAAAGCTTTCAAAGCATATCGAAAAGGGTAACGTTGCTTCGTTTTCGGCGGAGGAATTTTCGGCGTTAATCGGCGAGCAGATAAGCCGATTAACGATAAACGCCTTGCCAACCGACGGCGCGTTGATATGTAACGGCAAAACGGTTATGAAGGGTCAAACCATTCCCGCCGACGAGCTGGAATTTTTGCGCTTTGTGCCGAACGATAATTGCGATTTTGCGTCCTTTTGCTTTACCTGCGACGGTAGCGGGATTAACAAAAACGAATTTACCTGCGATATGGTCTTTTCGACCGAAATTAATACCGCGCCTATCGCAATCGACAGCGAGCTAAAGACCGTTTCGGGCATTCCCGCAAAAGCAATTCTAAACCTTTGCGAGCCGAACGGCGATGATTTTACGCTTAATATTATCACCTACCCAACCAACGGGAGCGTAACCGTTTCTAAAACGGGCGAGGTGCTTTATACCGCAAAGGAGGGCTTTAGCGGTAAGGATAAGCTCGTTTACAGCGTAACCGATATTTACGGCGAAAGCTCGCCCGCCGCAACGCTTAATATAGAGGTGGAAAAGAACCAAAGCGGTATTTATTTTGCGGATATGGAAAATAGCCCAAACCATCTTTACGCCCATGACCTTTGCAAAGAAAATATTATGGTTTACCGCGCCGAAAACGGAAAATATTATTTCGAGCCGGATGCTTTGGTTACAAAAATGGAATATTTGGTAATGCTTATGTGCGCGACGGGGCTCGATAACGGAATTACCGCCGTTGCGGATAGCGTTGCGGACGACGATAGCGGGCTTTCCTCGGGGCTAAAGGGCTATATCTCCGCCGCCGCGGAAAAGGAAATTCTTTGCTTGGAGAACGGTATGTTTTCGCCTTTGGAAAAGCTTACCGTTGCCGATGCGGCGATTATGGCGGTAAACGCGTTGAAGATGCCGTTTGAAAATTCAACCTCCGCCGACCAAAACGAGCGCGTTGCGGGAGCAATAAAGGCGCTTGTAAGCGCGGGGGTGCTCGAGGAGAAATATAAAGAAAATCCCTCTGCCGAGCTTACAAAAAACGAAATAGCGGCTATCCTTTGGCGCGCAAAGAAATATATAAAGGATAATAATATACAAAATTAACGCTTTAATAGATATAATATTAACATTAATGTGATTGACAAAGCATTTTGGTAGTGATAGAATAGCTTAACAAAATAAGTTAAAAGATCGAATTTTTCGAGGAAGATTTAAAATGGGCGATAAAAATAAAATAAAATCAACATCTTCCGATGCTTTTGGCAAGAGGATTAAAAAGAAAAGGTCTGTCGGCAAGATAATTGTTATCGTTTTGGCTATATTGCTTGCGCTAATGCTTTTGGCGGCTGCCGCAATTACCTTTTTCGGTAATAAGTATATCGATGACGTGCTCGGCTTGATTTCCTATGATACGGGCGAGAGCGAATGGTCGTTCGATGAAAGCGCGGGCGATGATGAGGATATAAAGAGCTTTGCCCCCAGCGATGCACCTACCCCAAGCGAGATGCCGGAATACGAGGTTATCGAGGGCTTGTTCGATGGCGACCGTATTGCCGAGGAATATGAAGAAGAGGTCGTTAATATCCTTCTTATCGGCGCAGATACCCTCAACGGTAACCATGCGCGCAGCGATACGATGATAATAATGTCTATCAACCCCGTTAAAAACCGCATTGTCTTTACCTCCTTAATGCGCGATAGCTACGTTGAGCTTCCCGGCAGGGGCTATAACCGTCTTAACGCCGCGCACGCAAAGGGCGGTCCGCAATATCTTATCGAAACTATCGAAACGAACTTCGGTATTGATATCGATAACTATGCAAAGGTCGATTTTACCTCCTTCCGTAGCGCGATTGAGGCAATCGGCGGTGTTGAGCTTACGGTTAACGACGTGAATTATAACTATTTCTACGATTGGGAGGGTATCGAAGGTCTTACCCAAGCCCAAGCGACCGACGGCACCCATACCGTCTTCCTTAACGGCGAAGAGGCGCTTCTTTACGCCCGCACCCGTAAGGGACATAGAGTAGAGAACAGCGACTTTGGCAGAACGCTCCACCAACGCGACCTTCTAACCCAATTTTTAGAGGGCTGTAAGGGCGCATCGTTCGAGGAGCTCCACGCCGTTCTCCAAGCGGTTCTTCCTTACGTTGTTACGGATATGAACCAAGACGGTGTTAAGGAGCACGTTCTTAACGCGCTTACCTACGTTTCCTATAACGTTGACGATGCTCGCGTGCCTTGTGCGGGCTCTTACGAGAACCTAACGCTCGAAAGTGGCGCGCAGGTGCTTAACATTAACGTTTCGGCTAACGCGAAGTATGTTAAGGCAAAAATCTATGGCTAATTAAAAACAAAATCGCACCCTATCGGTGCGATTTTTTTATTCGGTTTTACTGCAAAGCTCGTTTTCGCAATATCCGCTTTTGAAGTAGCTTAAAATGTTTTTTATTGTCGTTTCGGCAATGTTGTCGAGCGCGTTTTCGGTTAAAAACGCTTGGTGTGAGGTAACCAACACGTTCGGCATCGAAATTAGTCGGGAAATGGTATCGTCGCTAATAATATCTTCCGAGCGGTCCTCAAAGAAAAGCTCGGATTCCTCCTCGTAAACGTCAAGACAAGCCCCGCCAATTCGGCGGCTTTTTATCCCGTCAAGCAATACTTTGGTGTCTATAAGCGCACCGCGTGAGGTGTTAATTATAATAACCCCGCTCTTTAGCTTCGTTAGCGTTTCTTCGTTAATAATATGGCGGGTTTCCTCGGTTAGCGGGCAATGGAGCGAAATAATATCGCTTTGTTCAAAAAGCTCGTCCTTGCTGACGTAATTTATTTGGGCGCTTCGGTCGGGGAATTTGTCGTAAGCAATCACGTTCATACCAAACCCCTTGCAAATATCAACAAAAACCCTTCCTATTCTGCCCGTGCCGATTACACCTATGGTTTTGCCGTATAAATTAACACCCGTAAGCCCAACAAGACTAAAATTATGGTCCTTCGTTCTAATATATGCCTTGTGGGTCTTGCGAATAAAGGTTAAAAGCATCGCCATAGCGTGCTCGGCAACAGCGTGGGGCGAATAGGCGGGGACGTGGAAAACCGCAAGCTTTCCGCGCGCGTGCTTTAGGTCAACGTTGTTATATCCCGCACACCGCAAGGCGATTGCCCTAACGCCAAGGTTATATAAAATATCTATTACCTCTGCGCTTGCAATATCGTTAACGAAAATACAAACCCCGTCGCATCCTGCGGCAAGCGGCGCGGTGTCGGGGGTTAACCGCGCTTCGAAATACTTAAATTCAATGCCCGCCGTGTTGTTTTTCTCAAAAGCGGCTTTGTCGTAGGGCTTGGTGTCGAAAAAGGCGAATTTCATATAAACATCTCCTTTAATTTAATCTGCCCGCAATACATAAAAATATTCAATTATATAAATAAAAAAGACTCGGTTGCCCGAGTCTTTTCGTTTTTTTAAATTAACCTTCGTAAGCGTCCTTATCCGCAATGATAATGGTGTTGGGGTGGAGCTTAAGGAGAGTAGCAGGATTGGAGGTAGTAATCTTGTCGTCAAGAAGCTCCGAAACCGCTTGGTGCTTTGCCTTACCGGTAGCAAGAAGGATAATGGTCTTTGCCTTCATAATAGAAGCCATACCCATAGTAACCGCTTGGGTAGGAACGTCCTCCTTCTTTTCGAAGAAGCGAGCGTTAGCGTTGATGGTGCTTTTGGTAAGAGAGGTAAGGTGGGTACCTGCAACCAACTTTTCGTCGGGTTCGTTAAATGCGATGTGGCCGTTCTGACCGATACCGAGAACCTGAATATCAACACCGCCTGCAGCGTCGATAGCCGCATCATATTCTGCGCCCATAGCAGCGGGATCTGCCGCCAAGCCGTCGGGAACGCGGGTGTTCGCCTTGTCGATATCGATGTGATCGAAGAAGTTAACGTTCATAAAGTAACGGTAGCTTTGATCGTGGGTAGGAGCGAGGGGATAATATTCGTCAAGGTTAAAGCTCTTGCAATCCTTAAACGAAATTTCGCCGTTCTTGTTCATATCCGCAAGGATCTTATACATACCAACGGGGGTAGAACCGGTAGCAAGACCGAGAACGGAATTGGGCTTCATATAAACCTGTGCAGCAAAAATTTTAGCAGCTTCTTTAGCAACTGCTTCTGCATTTTCACAAACGATAATTCTCATTTTTAATTTTCCTCCGAAAAATTAACTTACTATGGTGAATTATAGCACTATGGTTTTATAAAGTCAATAGAAAAAAGCCCCAAAAGGAGCTTTTTAATTTATATAAATTTATTCCTCAAAGCCGTCGTCGGCATCCGCTTGGGCAAGAATTTCATCAACGTCAAGCTCGGCGTTAAAGCCGTCGTCGCCCTTGCTGAAAATGCCCATCACCTTGGAAATAAGGTCGGGTGCTTTATCTATAACGCCGTTAATACCGTCGATAGCGCGGTTAACGGGGTCTTGAGGTGCACAATAGGTTGTGGGGTTGCCAAGCTCGATAACGCGAGCCAAACCCTTTTCCACAACAATAAAGCCAAGCGGGGTAATGCTAACTCCCGCGCCGTTGCCGCCCGCAAAGTTCGCGCTGCCGTCGGCGCGCGGGTTTTTGCCAACGAATTCGGTCCCGCCCGAAGCAAAGCCGACAGAAACCTTGGAAAAAGGAATTATCGAAACCTCGCCGGGAAGAATTATCGGGTCGCCGATAACCGTATTAACGTCAACAACTTCGCGGATTTTCGAAAGCGCCGCTTCAATCATATCCTTCATTGGTATATTCTTTTTGTTTTCCATAATAAATACCCCTAAAAATTATTCGTTTCCGTCTTGGTCTTCGGCTATCGGTTCTTCTTGGTCGGACGGTTGCTCGCCCTCTCCCGAAAAATCAATGCTAACCTGCTCGCCCGCCATCGCAAGCTCGTTTTTGGGAAGATCGTCAATGCTTTCCAACCCAAAGCAACGAAGGAAGGCGTCGGTAGTGCCGAACAAGGTGGGTCTGCCGGGTGCATCAAGAGTGCCTCTTTCGGTAACCAAGCCCTTATCTACAAGCGAAGCAACGATAGACGCGCTGTCTACACCGCGAACCATTTCTATAAAAGAACGGGTTACGGGCTGGTTATAAGCAATTATAGCCAAAACCTCGAGCGATGCCTTTGAAAGCGGGGGAGCTTTTCTAAGCTCAAGCGCCTTTTTAACGTATTCGGCAACGTACGCCTTGGTGCAAAGCTGGTAAGCGCTTTCTACCGTAATTAATTGTATTCCGCTTTCGCGGTCGTCGGAATATTTTTCCTTTAAAATTCCTGCGGCTTCTCTAAGCCCCTCGGGCGTGATGCCAAGAATTTCGCAAAGTCGGTCGAACTGAACGGGACTTCCGCAAGCGAAAAGTATCGCCTCGAGTGCCGCCGGAGTTTCGTTATTAATATTCATCTATTCTTGCCATCCTTTCTGTGTTTTCCATACCCTCTACAAAAGAAAGCTCAATATCGTCGCCCTCGTTGCGCTCTACGTCAATAAATCCGTCGCGCACAAGCTCAAGTAACGCCATAAATACCGCAACCGCCTCGCCTCTGCTGCGGACGCGGGTGAAAAGGTCGTCAAAAAGACAAATTCGCGTCTTTTCCATATAGGTCATAATATCCGTCGTCTTTTCCTCGACGGTGTAATATCTGTCCTCGATTCGCTTAAAAAGCTCGGGCTCGTTAAGGTCGCCGCGGACGGTAATTCTGTCCGCAATGCGTGCAAACGCTTCCGAAAGCAGCTCAATAGCGTGGTCGCGCGCGTAATCCGATTTTTCGGGCTCGCTCGGCACCTTTGTAAAGGTATCGTAATGGCCCGCGCTTTGCAACCTAAGAAATTCCGCCGCCGCCTTTGCGCGCTGGTGCTCGAGAAGCGCATCAACAAGCTGTGCGCGGGGGTCCTCGCTTTCTTCGTTACGGGGAAGAAGCATTTTGCTTTTAATAAGCATAAGGTCTGCCGCCATAACAACAAATTCGCTCGTTACCTCCATATCCATCTTTCGCATCGCGTCGAGATAGGCGATATATTGGTCGCAAATTTCGCTTATCGGGATATCAAAAATATCTATTTTGTGTTTGGATATAAGCGCAAGCAATAGGTCAAGAGGACCTTCGTATTGCTCGACTTTAAGGTTTATTGTTTCCATAAATACACAATCTTACCAAAAATTTTTAAATAAATTCAAAAAACGGCGCAATCATTTTAACACAAAGCTCGTAAAAGCCGTTGAAAATCCAATTTTCGAGCGCGTTAAGCGGCGCGAAAAGGTCGATTCCCAAGGGAAGTCGCGAAAGAATTATAATACCGATAAAAATGTAGGGCGCGTAGTATCTTAGCTGTAAATATTTAACCGCAAGGCGTTGGGGCAAAAATGCAACCAAAATGTTAGAGCCGTCAAGCGGGGGCAGGGGAATTAGGTTAAAAAGCCCAAGACCCAAGTTATAAAGCGCAGAAAGATAGAACACCCAACAAATAACCGTACCGGTTACCTCGGGAACGTCGAAATAAAAGCAAATATACACCGAGAGCGTATAGAAAAACACGCCGAGAAACGCGAGTATAAAGTTCGCAATCGGGCCTGCCGCCGAGGTAAGCGCAATGTCGCGCTTCGGCTTTCTAAAGTTGCGGGTGTTAACCGGAACGGGTCTTGCCCAACCAAAGCCGGCCACCAAAAGCAACAAAGCACCAACGGGGTCTATATGGTCGAGCGGGTTTATCGAAAGCCGTCCGTCGAGCTTCGCTGTGCGGTCGCCGAGCTTATATGCAATATATCCGTGTGCCCATTCGTGAAACGTAAGCGCGGGGATAAGCGCAAACAAGGACATTAATAAAATAACTATCGCCTCGCCGACGCTTGAAGCCGAGGAAAGAATACGAAACAGCATTTTTTATCACCTGAATTTTGTGGGGCGAAGGAGCTTCGCCCCTATAATTAACTGAATTATTTAAGGTTGATGAGCGATTTTTCCCACATATCAGGAGCTTCGTAGCCCATCATAGTAACAACGGTAGCGGCAACGTTAGCCAAGCCGAAGTCGCCCTCTGCGAAGGTATAATTATCGGAATAGAAATTATCGTAAATATAGCAGGGAACGGGGTTAAGAGTATGGCTTGTCTTTGCCTTGGGAGTGCCGTCGGAGTTAAGCTTTGCGTTGCCGCCCTTCTTGTCGATTTCCTACATTCCGTCGGCGTTGCCGTGGTCTGCGGTAATAATCGCAACACCCTTAACCTCGTCGATTGCCTTAAGAATTCTTGCAAGGCAAACGTCAAGCGCTTCTACCGAAATTTTAGCCGCAATAAAGGAGCCGGTGTGGCCAACCATATCGCCGTTGGGGAAGTTAACTCTTAATAAGCCGAAGTTGCCTTCTTTAATCTTTTCAATAAGAACGTCGGTAATTTCGGCGCACTTCATCCAAGGTCTTTGCTCAAAGGGAACAACGTCGGAGGGGATTTCGATATATTCTTCGGGCGTTTCGCTAAACTTGCCGCTGCGGTTACCGTTCCAGAAGTAAGTAACGTGGCCGTATTTTTGGGTTTCGCTGATTGCAAGCTGGCTAACGCCCTTGTTAACAAGGAATTCGCCCATAGTGTTGCTTATTTCGGGGGGAGAAACAAGGTATTTGGAGGGGATGTGCGCATCTCCGTCATATTCAAGCATACCTGCATAAACAACCTTGGGAACACGAACGCGGTCGAACTTATCGAAATCCGCGCCTGCCTCGAAGGTTTTGCTAATTTCAATAGCTCTGTCGCCGCGGAAGTTAAAGAATACAACGCTGTCGCCGTCCTCGATAGTACCGATCGGCTTGCCGTCTTCCGCAATAACGAAGGGAAGAAGGTCTTGGTCGATAAGCGAGGTTTCCTTGCGGATGGTGGTAATAGCTTCCTCTGCGGAGGCGAACTGTCTGCCCTCGCCGAGAACGTGGGTTTGCCAACCCTTTTCTACCATAGCCCAGTTTGCTTCGTATCTGTCCATAGTAATAACCATTCTGCCGCCGCCGGAAGCGATGCGAGCATCAAAGCCGCCGTCGCGGAGAGAGGAAAGGAATTCCTCGAAGGGACAAACGTATTCAAGTGCGCTGGTTTCGCCAACGTCTCTGCCGTCAAGAAGAATGTGGATACGAACCTTGGAAATGCCCTCTTCCTTAGCGCGAACCACCATCGCTTTAAGGTGGTCGATATGGGAGTGAACGTTACCGTCGGAGAAAAGACCCAAGAAGTGAAGGGAAGTCGGAGGCCAAGCGGTCTTAG
>JAZRTL010000110.1:0-1256 GCA_045652025.1 Eubacteriales bacterium | reverse complement strand
GAAGAAAGCATTTTTTCGACCGCCTCGGTAGGAAGCTCACCCTCTGTACCAAGATGCTCCTCTAAAAGATCAAAGGCGAGCGTTGCGGCATCGACAACCGTCGGAACGCCGATAGAGATAACGGGAACACCGAAAAGCTTTTTTGAAAGCTCGCGCCGATTGTTCGCAACGCCCGAGCCGGGGCTTATACCGCCGTCGGTAATTTGAACGGTGGTCGCCAAGCGGTTAAGCCGTCTTGATGCGAGCGCATCGATAGCGATAATACATTTTGGCTTTATATTCCCGACAATGCTTTTTATAATCTCGGAGCTTTCTATCCCCGTTTGACCGAGAACACCTGTTGCGACCGCCGAAACACAACCAAATCCCGCGGTTTTAAAAAGCTCGCCTTCCATATTCTTTATATGTCGGGTTACCAAAAGCTTTTTTACAACGCTCGGTCCCAAGGAATCGGGCGTTATATTTTCGTTGCCGAGCCCCGCAACGAGAACGCAACCATCGCCCTCGGGGATTAGCGGGGTTAGCTCGTTGGCGATAAGGTTCGCGATTTCTTCGAACCGCGAGCTTTCCATCCGCCAAATCCTTCCCACGTCGAGAGTTATATACCTACCCGCCGATTTTCCCGAAAGTTGTTCTCCCTTACCCTCTTTTACAACGGCGGTTGTAACCGAAATTCCGTTAATTACTTTTTCTTCAACCTCTATTCCCGAGCCATCGCCATGGAGCTCGTGGGCTTCGAGCGCCAAATCGGTACGTTTTCTAAGCATTTTTGCCCCCAAATTAACTGTTTTTATTTTAATTGTTCCCCCAAATAATTTTTTTATAATTTTTTTCGCAGAACCTATTGCAAAATCAAAAAATGTATGATATTATAGATTGGTTCCAAAATACAAAGGGAGGTGCAAATGCATGCCTAACATTAAATCTGCTAAAAAGCGCGTAAAGGTTACTGAAACAAAAACGCTTCAGAATAAGATGTTTAAGTCCGCTATGAAGACTTCTATTAAGAAGTATAAGGCAGCTATCGAAGCTGGCAACAAAGAGCTCGCAGCGCAAACTTATCTCGAAGCAGTTGGCATGGTTGACAGGGCTGTATCCAAGGGCATTATTCACAAGAACAATGCAGCACGTAAGAAGAGCCAGTACACCAAGCTACTTAACGGTATTGCCTAAGTAATAGTTTAAGGCGGTAACTTCTCCGCCTTAAACAACTACGCGGGTGTAGTTCAATGGTAGAATCCCAGCCTTCCAAGCTG
>JAZRTL010000109.1:0-2845 GCA_045652025.1 Eubacteriales bacterium | reverse complement strand
CCACAAGAGAGGCGTTATTTCGATGGCGAGAGCAAACCCCTATAACAGCGCAAGCTCGCAATTCTTTATTATGCATGCGGATGCACCCAGCTTGGACGGTCTTTACGCTGCATTCGGCAGAGTAATTTCCGGTCTTGAGGTTGTTGATGCGGTTTGCACTTCTGCGCAACCTATTGACAACAACGGTACCATTCCTTATAATCAACAGCCCGTTATTACCACCATTAAAATCAGAACAAAATAACTTAGATAATGAGCTGTTTTTCTATTAGATTACAGCTCATTTTTCGTTATTCTTGCATATAATCTAATATGCAGTTTGGAGGCAGATATGAAGGTATTATTACTTAACGGAAGTCCAAAAGCCAACGGCAACACCGCAAGAGCTTTGCAAGAGCTTGTTACGGTTTTTGAGCAAAACGGCGTTGATACCGAGATTATACA
The DNA here is from genome assembly GCA_045652025.1 of Eubacteriales bacterium. GTDB lineage: Bacteria > Bacillota > Clostridia > Oscillospirales > CAG-382 > Coliplasma. Next base: position 2,401 of record JAZRTL010000109.1, on the reverse strand, counting down.
TATCGGAAACAAGGATATACGCGGTTGCACGGCTTGTTTAACCTGCTACAAGAGCGGTAAATGTATTATCGACGACCTTGTTAACGAGGTTGCGAAAAAGTTCGAGGAATGCGACGGTATGGTTGTTGCGAGCCCTGTTTACTATGCTTCGGCTAACGGCACGTTGGTTGCATTTTTGGACAGATTGTTTTACAGCACCACAACCGCATTCGACAGAAGGATGAAGGTCGGTGCGAGCGTTGCGGTTGCAAGGCGCGGCGGTTGCTCGGCTACGTTCGACCAGCTTAACAAATACTTTACGCTTTCGGGGATGCCGCTTGCATCCAGCCAATATTGGAACAGTCTTCACGGTGCAAAGCCGCTTGAGGTAGAGCAGGACCTTGAGGGCTTACAAACGATGAGAACCTTGGCGAACAATATGACATTTTTGATGAAGTCCATTGAGCTTGGAAAGCAACAGTTTGGGTTACCCGAAAAGGAAAAGGGAGTTCGCACTAACTTTATTCGATAAGGTATTTTTAATGAAAAAGAACAACAAATGGACACGGACAAGGCACAAGATTGCCCGTATGGTATTGCTCCCCTTTATTCACCCGTACTCAAAGCTTAAGTACGGCGTTGATGCAAGGCGGTTTAAAGAGCAAGGCGACAGAAAATATTTAATTTTATATAATCACCAAACGGCGTTTGACCAATTTTTTATCGCACGCTCCTTTAAGGGCGCTGTTTACCACGTTGCAACCGAGGATATATTCTCGATGGGATTTGCTTCGAGCATTATTCGCTTTTTGGTTGCACCGATACCGATAAAAAAGCAAGCGAACGACATTGGCGCGGTGCTTAATTGCCTTAGAGTTGCGCGCGAGGGTGCGACGATAGCCATTGCGCCCGAGGGAAACCGAACCTATAGCGGTTGTACCGAGTTTATTAACCCTACTATTGCGATGCTTGCGAAGCGGTTAAAGCTTCCGATTGCGCTTTACAGAATAGAGGGCGGTTACGGCGTTCAGCCACGTTGGAGCGACGTTACGCGCAAGGGCAAAATGGTCGCTCGGGTCGCAAGAGTTGTAGAGCCGGAGGAATATTTAAATCTTTCGGACGAGGAGCTTAACGAGCTTATAAAACGCGCCTTATACGTTGATGAAACGCTTATCGAGGGCGAATATAATTCAAGTAAAAGGGCGGAATATCTTGAACGCGCCATTTACGTTTGCCCTTATTGCAATTTAAGCGAATTCGAAAGCAACGGCAACGAGATTAGATGTAAAAAATGCAACAGACGGATTTTATATAACAAGGACAAAACGCTTTCGGGTATTGGGTTTGACTTCCCTTTTAAAAACGTTAAGGAATGGTATGATTACCAAAACGATTACGTTGCAAATTTAGACCTTAATAAGCATTTGGAAAAGCCGATATATTCGGAAGAAGCAGATTTATTTGAGGTTATTGTTTATAAGAACAAGAACTTATTACAGAAAAGCTGCAGAATACAGCTTTTTGGGGATAAGATTGTTTTAGGCGAAAATTCCGACGGTTCGATTGTTTTACCGTTTGAGGAGTTAAGTGCTGTTTCGGTGCTCGGAAAAAACAAATTGAACCTTTATTACGGTAATAAGATTTTTCAGTTAAAGGGCGACAAGCGCTTTAACGCATTGAAGTACGTTAACATTTTTTATCACTATAAAAACATAAAAAAAGGTGACACAAATGGAAAATTTTTGGGGATTTGAGTCCTGGTGCGGTTTTAATATTGTTGCTGTACTCCTAGCCAGTTTGTTGGTTGCAAACATATTAAAGCGAAAAATCAAGATTTTAAGATATTCATTAATACCCACCTCGGTACTTGGTGGTGGTGTGCTTATTATTGTTGCGGGTATTTACAAGCATATTACCGGTGATATTATGTTTGACACAGCGTTTTTTGGTGGCAACGGCACAGCGACGCTTGAGCTTATTACATACCACACCTTAGCGCTTGGTTTTATTGCTTCTACCTTTAAGGATTCCAAGCACAAGTTCACAAAAAAGCGCACTACCGAAATATTCAACACCGGTGTTACGACAGTTGCGACATACCTATTACAAGGTATTGTCGGTATGGTAATATCTATAGTTGCGGTGTACTTTATTAAGGATTTCTTTAGCGCGGCAGGTATGCTTTTGCCCTTTGGGTACGGTCAAGGCACGGGTCAGGCACTTAACTACGGCGGTATTTTTGAAAACGATTTTGGTTTTGTTGGCGGAAAGAGCTTTGGCTTAACTATTGCGGCACTCGGGTTTTTAAGTGCGAGCTTTGGCGGTGTTATTCACCTTAATATCCTTGGGAAACGCGGTAAAATCAAGAAGATTAACAAAAACGGTGAAAACGAGCTTAATATTGAGCAAATACAAAAAAGCA
>JAZRTL010000108.1:0-11512 GCA_045652025.1 Eubacteriales bacterium | reverse complement strand
GGTATAATTATCGGTGTGGGCTTTGGTTGCTCGTGCTTGGTGCGCGTTCCGCAAAAAACGGGTAGCTTCGGCTTAAAAAGCTCGGTTTTTTGCTTATCGAGCTCTGTGCGAACGCCAAACATCGATTTATTGATTTTGGATTTAAAATAGCCGTCCGTAAACCCCGAGCGAGAAAAGACGTTTTCTAAAATTTCTATCTCCTTTTGGGTGGCGTTGCGGCGCTCGTCAATAAGACGGCGATAAATCGAAACAACCGTCGAAACGTATTCGGGTGCTTTCATTCTGCCCTCGATTTTAAGCGAGGTTACGCCGGTTTCAAAAACCTCTGTCATCCTTCCCGCAAGGCACATATCCTTAACCGAAAGGGCAAATTTTTCTTTTGCGCGGTAGGGAAGTCGACAGGGCTGGGCGCATTCGCCTCGGTTGCCGCTTCGGTTGCCTATAACCGAGCTCATAAGACAACCGCCGCTTTCGCTAACGCATATCGCGCCGTGGACGAAAATTTCGGTTTCCAAGCCCGTATCGGCAAAAGCTTTAATATCCTCTTTTGGCAATTCCCGCGCAAGCACCGCGCGCGTAAATCCAAGCGATTTAAGGTATTTCGCATCCCCAAAGGAGTGAATTCTCATCTGGGTGCTGGCGTGCAACGGTAGGTCGGGATATTGCTTGCGAATAACGCTTGCAAGCCCTAAATCCTGAATAATAATCGCATCGGGGCGAACGTCGTTTGCAAGAAAATCGACGTAATCGAGAACCGCCTTGAATTCCTTGTCAAAAATAAGCGTGTTAAGCGTAATATGCATCCCAACGCTTGCGCCGTCGCAAAGCTTGCGGGCGCGCAAAAGGTCGTCGCGGTTAAAGTTCGCGGCGTTAATGCGGGCGTTAAATTCGCTACCGCCCAAATATATTTCATCTGCGCCTGCATCGATAGCGGCTTTAAGCGCTTGCATCGAGCCGGCGGGTGCCAAAAGCAACGGCATACAATTCACCTCGTTTTGTAAATTATAACCGTTTTTTCGTTCAATGTCAAATATTGTGGTTTGGTTCGCTATAAACCCCTATAAATTGCTATTGAAAAGAGGTGGGAAGTGTGTTAATATATTAATTAATATAACTTTAAGTATCATAAGGAGGCAAACTATGATATCTAACCCTACTTTTATCGAAAACGAGGGCGGCAGACAACAGGGCTACGACCTTTTCTCCCGCTTGCTTAAGGATAGAATAATTCTTCTTTTTAACGAAATAAACGACGATTTGGCTTGCAGTATAGTCGGACAGCTTTTGTTTTTGGAGGCACAGGATCCGGATAAGGATATAACCATCTATATCAACTCCCCCGGCGGCAGCGTTTCCGCGGGCTTTGCAATTTACGATACTATGCGTAGCATTAAATGCGACGTATCTACCGTTTGCGTCGGTTCGGCTTGCAGTATGGGCGCGTTCTTGCTCGCCGCGGGTACAAAGGGCAAGAGATACGGGCTTGAAAATTGCGAGGTAATGCTTCATCAGGTTATCGGTACCGCGGGCGGTCAGGCATCCGACGTTTTAATCGCAACCAACTTCGCTCGTCGCACAAAGGATAGAATTAACCGTATCCTTTCCGAAAATATCGGCAGACCGATTGAAGAAATTCAGCGCGACACCGAACGCGATAATTGGATGTTCGCCGAGGACGCTCTTGCCTACGGCGTTATCGACGAAATTGTAAAGAGTAAAAAATAATCGCTTTAAATCGGCGGCTTTTCTGCGCCGATTTTGGCAACTTTGAAGGTAATTTATGTTTGTTGTAACCGCGTTAAAGGTTTTAATGATGATCGCCTACGGCTTGCCCGGCTACGTTTTCGTTAAAACCAAGCTCGTTGGGCAGGATTCGGCAAAGGTGTTCGCGAAATTTTTGCTATATATCTCTTCGCCCGCGCTTTGTATCCAAACCTTAAATTCGGTCGATTGTACTCCCGAACGGCTAAAATCGATGGGCATATTTTTTGCAATGTCGCTTCTTTCGCAGGTTGCGGTTATATTGCTCTATTGCCTTGTGTTCGGTAAGAAATTCAAATCGAACCCCTCGCACCGCGTTTGTGCAATAGCGGGTGCTTGCGGTAACGTTGGCTTTTTGGGCGTACCGCTGCTTAAATTTTTGTTCCCCGAAAACCCCGAGATAATTCTTTATTCGGCAATGTTCTCTATCACTATGAACGTTATCGGTTGGACCTTGGGGCTTTGGCTAATGACAGGCGACCGAAAGTACATAAACCTAAAATCGCTTTTGATTAACCCATCGGTTATCGCTTTTGCAATAGGTATGACTCTTTTCGTTACAAAAACAAAATTGCCGTCCTTACTTTCGGAATACGTCGGAATGCTCGGAACGATGTCCACCTTCGTTTGTATGACGGTTTTGGGTATGCGCCTTGCTACGAAAAAGCTTAAAAACGTGTTTTTAAACAAGCAGGTTTATCTTGGCGCGGTGTCAAAGCTTTTGGTCTATCCGTGGGTGGTGCTTGCGCTTTTTTGGTATCTTCCTGTCGATATTTCGGTTAAAACGGCGGGCTTTGTTTTGGGCTGTTGCCCCGCCGCAACAATGATCCACGGTCTTGCGGAATCTTACGATTGCGATTCCGAAACCGCGGCAAACACAGTTTTATTTACCAGCATAGTATGTATATTGACAATCCCTTTTTTGTGGACGGTCTATAATTCGTTAATTGTTTAGGATAGGAGCTTGAGGTTATGAAAAAAACAGTTGCAATTCTGTTCGGCGGTGAATCGTCGGAATATGAGGTTAGTTGCGTTTCGGCGGCGAACGTTGCCGAAAATTTAAATAAGGATTTATATACCCCCGTTCTCGTTGGTATTACCAAGGACGGTAAATGGTGGATTTTCGACGGTAGCACCGACGATTTAAGAAACCACGTTTGGCAGGATAAGCGCGCGCTTTTAAAGCCCGCCGTTATCTCGCCCTGCAAGGCGCACCACGGTATAGTTGCCTTTGACGGAGCTAACGGAAGCTTCGAAATTATCCGTATCGACGTTGTGTTCCCCGTGCTTCACGGTAAAAACGGCGAGGACGGCACAATGCAAGGTCTTTTGGAGCTTGCGGGTATCCCTTACGTTGGATGTAAAACCCTAGCTTCCGCGGCTTCGATGGATAAAGAGGTTACAAAAATCATCTGCCAAGCGGCTAATATCCCCGTTGTTCCCTTTATTAGCGCGTCCCTCGGTTGCGATATTGATTCGCTCGTTAAAAAGGCAGAGGATGCATACGGATATCCCGTTTTTGTTAAGCCCGCAAACGCCGGCAGCTCGGTTGGCGTTTCGAAGGCGAATAATAAAGAAGAGCTTGTAAAGGGTATTTCCGTAGCGTTCGAGCAGGACGGTAAATTGCTTATCGAGCCCGCAATTATCGGACGCGAAATAGAGGTTGCCGTTTGCGGTAACAAAAATCCCTTTTCCTCGGTTTGCGGCGAAATTGTTCCCAACAGCGATTTTTACGATTACGAAACAAAATACGTTTCTGATGCGGCGGATTGTATCGCGCCCGCTAACGTTACCGAATCCGAATCGGATTATATCCGCTCTCTCGCGGTCGAAACCTATAAGGCGCTCGGATGCAGCGGCTTTTCCCGCGTGGACTTCTTCCTAACCGAAAACGGTCCTATGCTTAACGAAATTAATACAATCCCCGGCTTTACCCCTATAAGTATGTACCCCAAGCTTATGGCTTGTATCGGCGTTTCTTATAGCGACCTAATAACAAAATTGCTAAATCTTGCCGAGGGAATAGAATAATGGCTAATTTACCTATCGGTGTTTTCGATTCGGGCTTGGGCGGTCTTACGGCACTTGCCGAGCTACATAAGCTCCTTCCGAACGAGGACATAATTTATTTCGGCGATAACGCGCGTATCCCTTACGGCACAAAATCGCCCGAGGTTATCCGCAAATTCGCGCTTCAGGATACCCGCTTTTTACAAAAAATGGGTGTTAAGGCGATTTTGGTCGCTTGCGGTACGGTAAGCTCGAACTGCTTGGACGAAATTGCAAATATGGCGGGTGTGCCGGTTGTCGGCGTTATTAACGCGGCGGCGAGGGTCGCTTCGGATATTTCCAAAAAGGGCAAAGGACGCGTTGCCGTGCTTGGTACAACCGCAACTATAAACAGTAAGGCGTATGAGGGCGCGCTTAAAAGAAACGGCGTTGACGAGATAATAAATTGCGCCTGCCCGATGTTTGTTCCGCTTGTGGAAAATTGGCATTCGGGCGTTGCCGACGTTGCTACAAACGCCGTTGTTTCGGAATATTTGTCCCCTGTGGCAGAATCCAAGCCCGATGCAACAATACTCGGATGTACCCATTACCCCTTGCTTTCGGAGGTAATACAAAAATATCTCCCAAATACAAAGTTAGTTAGCTCGGGTGCTTGCGCGGCGGGCGAGCTAAAGGATATTTTAACAAATAAAAAAATGCTTAATACCGACGGCGGAAGAATTGATTTTTATACCAGCGGAAGCGCCGAGATGTTCCGCGAAAACGCATCGATGTTCCTAAAGGGCGCGCTTAACGGCGAGGTTAAGCATATCGATATCGAAGAATTTTAAACCAAGGATTTTTAAATGAAAATACCAATAGATATTCACGTTAGAAGCGAACGAATTTGCAACGACCTTTCCCGAAAGGGCTCGGATAAAACGATTCCCGATTTAGACGATTTTAAGGTTTCGGGAACCTTGCTTTCGCGCGAGGACGGTTATCGAATAGAATATACAGAGGAAGACGGCGCAATAACAACGCTAATAGATACCTTCTCGGACGAAGCGGTTGCGGTTAACCGCATCGGCGCAATTAATTCCCATATGGTCTTTGCCGACGGTAAATCCCATACCTGCATTTGCGATACCGGCTTTTTCCCCTTGCAAATGTGCGTCCGCACCAAAAAATTAATAAATACGCTTACTATCGACGGCGGTAAAATAGATATCGAGTTTACTATCGAGGTTGTTGGTAACCTTGCCGAGAAAAACCGTCTTACCGTTTCTGTTTCGCCTGATATAAGCATCCTTAAATCCTAACAAAAAGGAAGTTAAAAATGATAATAAAAAGTCCGATAGAAGACCTTATCGTTTTGCCTAAATCCGTCTTTGGCTCGCTTAAGGGCGCAACGGCAGACGAGCTTAAGGTTTTAATATATCTGTTTGGCTGTCCCGATTGCCCGCTTGTTGACGTTGCGCGGGAAACGGGGGTTACTCTTGCGAGCGTAGAATCCGCCGTTGCCTTTTGGCGCGGTGCGGGAGTGTTTGTAGAGGCGGAAACGCCCAAAAAGCGCGTTGCCACCGATACGAGCGCATATAGAAATTACGATAGCCAAACCATTTCCGAAAAAATGTCCAAGGACAGCGAATACGCTATGGTTTGTCGCGTTGCTACCGAGCAGCTCGAAAAATCCCAGCTTACCAAAAACGATCTAAGCTCCTTGCTTTATCTTTACGATTTCGTCGGCATACCCGCTCCCGTAATTTGCGGTATAATCCAGATGTGCTGTGAGATAGGCAAAAAGAATTTGCAATATATCTTTAAAAAGGCGCTCGCTATGTACGAGGATGGTATAGATAGCTACGATAAGTTCGAATCGTATCTTGCCCGCCGCCAAGCGATTAACAGTAATATCGGCAAGCTTCGCAAGCTTTGCGGTATAGGTGAGCGCGCCTTAACCCCGAGAGAGCAAAAAATGTTCGATACTTGGTTCGGAGAATGGAATTTCTCCTTCGAGATGGTCGAGCTTGCTTATAATAAAACCGTTGATAATACGGGTAAGGTTACCGTTACCTATATGAACGCTATCCTTAGAAGCTGGCGCGAGGAGGGCTTTGCAACCCCCGAAGACGTTGCAAAGGGCGAGGGCTCGCGTAATACCAATATCGAAAGCAGCTTCGAGGGCGATGAATTTATTGCCGCGGCGCTAAAGCGCGGGTTCGACGATAACTGATGATGTGGTGAAAATATGACATTAAACGAAGCGTTAAACATAATAAACGAAAAAAGAATGGCGGCTATCGAGTCGGCAGAGGAAAAGCAAAGAGAGCTCCACCGCCGTCTTCCGATGGTTGCGGTTATCGATAAGCAATTAGAGGCAATGCCCTTCCGTATGCTCGGCGGGGAAACGAAAGAGGTTCTTTCTGCCGAGGCGGATAAGCTCAACGCCGAGAGGGAGCGCATTCTTGCTTCTGCCGGTTATGCGCCCAATTACGACGAGCCGATTTTCGAATGCAAGGAATGCGACGATAGCGGTTATTCAAGCGGGCTAAAGCTTTGCCGTTGCGTTAAGGCGATGGTTGCCGCAAATAAAATCTCCGCAAGCCGTCTTGCAGGTGGCTTGGTCGGTAAAACGTTCGAAAACTTCGACCTTAATTATTACGATGAGGAAAGCGGCGCGCGCCTTCAAATGCAGGGCATCCTTAACGGCTGTATCCGCTATGCGAACGCCTTCCCGAACGATTCCTCGGCGGGACTTTTGTTCCTTGGCGGTACGGGTCTTGGGAAAACCCATCTTTCCGCCGCTATCGCAAACGTCGTGGCTAATAAGGGCTTTTCGGTTGTTTATGAATCTGCCCAACAGGTTTACGATACCTGCAACGCGGTTAGGTTTAACCGTATGGACGTTGCAGAGCGCGATAAATACGAAAACAGCAACCTTTTAATTATCGATGACCTTGGCGTTGAATGCGGTAATGAATACGTCGTTGCCTCGCTAACGAGCATAATCGACCTTCGTATCGTTAACGGAAGACCGACGATAATAAGCAGTAATTTAACCCCTGCCGCAATTAAAAAGACCTATGGCGAGCGCTTGTTCTCGCGCTTGTTCGGCGAATTTAGAGTCTTGCAATTCGTTGGCAAGGATATTAGAATGCAAAAAATCAAGGGTGAATGATGAAACAGGTAAATATATATACCGACGGCGCTTGTAAGGGCAACCCCGGTGCAGGCGGCTGGGCGGCTATACTTGAATACGGCGGTAAGGAAAAGGAGCTTTTCGGCGGCGAAAGGGAAACGACCAACAACCGTATGGAGCTTATTGCCGCTATCGAGGGACTTAGGGCGCTAAAGGAGCAATGCAACGTTGTTTTATATAGCGATTCGCAATATCTCGTTAACGCAATAAACAAGGGTTGGCTTGTGTCTTGGAAGCAAAAAAATTGGCGCAAGGCAGATAAATCTCCCGTTGCGAACGAGGACCTTTGGAAAACCCTTTCCGAGCTTTTGGATTTCCATACCGTCGAATTCGTTTGGGTTCGCGGGCACGATGGACATGCCTATAACGAGCGTTGCGATGCGCTTGCAAGCGGCTATGCCGAACAACTAAATTCCTAAAAAACCTTCCTTAATGGTGCACTATGAAAATCACGGATATATTAGGCCAAAATAAATTATCTCTTTCCTTCGAGGTGTTCCCCCCGAAAACCGAAACCAATTACGAAAGCGTTAAGCTTGCTACCGAAGAAATTGCAAAGCTTCCTATTTCGTTTATGAGCGTTACCTACGGTGCGGGCGGCGGAACGAGCAAATATACGCTCGATATCGCCTCGAATATTAAAAAGCAACACGGCGTTCCCTCTATCGCCCATCTTACCTGCGTTTCCTCTACAAGAGAAACCGTAAAGCAAAGAATTGCGGATATTAAGGCGGCGGGAATTCAAAATATTATGGCACTTCGCGGGGATATTCCCGCCGAGCTCCAAAACGCCGACAGAAGCGGTTGGGACTATAAGCACGCGGCGGATTTAATTAAAGAATTGCGCGAAACCGACGGCGATTTTTGTATCGGCGGTGCTTGCTATCCCGAAATCCACCCCGAAAGCGAAAATCAAAAAGAGGATATTTTTTATCTAAAGCAAAAGGTCGAGGCGGGCTGTGATTTTCTTACAACCCAAATGTTTTTCGATAATAATTTGCTTTATAACTTTCTTTATAAAATTCGCGAAGCGGGTATAACCGTTCCCGTTTTGCCGTGTATTATGCCAATTACAAACGCTACACAGGTCGAACGTGCGGTTAAGCTTTCGGGCTCGTTTATTCCTCAACGCTTTAAAAGCTTGGTGGATAAGTTTGGCTCTAACCCCGATGCGATGATGCAAGCGGGTATCGCTTATGCGACCGACCAAATTATCGACCTTTTTGCAAACGGAATTACCAACGTCCACGTTTATTCAATGAACAAGCCCGAGGTTGCAGCTAAAATTTGCGAAAACCTCAGCGATATTATTGGGAAATGAATATACAAATTCAAATAAAAAGCTTTTCTGCTCCCGAGGTGAACAAAAAAGAAATTTTGCGCTACGCCAAAGGGAACGAAAGCGATATAAAGACGGTCGAGCTTATGGAAGATTGTCTTATAGAAGCCGAAAAATGCTTAACCTATAAGGTCTGCTACCGAGCTTTTAAGGTTACAACCGATGGTGAAATTTGCGATTTCGGCGATTTTAAGGTTAATTCTCGCGACCTTTCAAAAAACCTAAGCTCTTGTAAAAGTGTTGTCCTTTTCGGAGCAACGGTTGGGTTGGGTATCGACCGATTAATTATTAAATACGGCAAAATTTCGCCCGTTAGGGCGTTAATGCTCCAAGCAATCGGCTCCGAGCGAATAGAATCGCTTTGTAACCTTTTTTGTAAGGAGCTTGCAAAGGAGCTCGGCACCACACTAAAGCCGCGGTTCAGCGCGGGCTACGGCGATTTACCGCTTGCTACCCAAAAGGATATTTTTTCGGTGCTTGGTTTGGAAAAAAATCTTGGGGTGTTGCTTGGCGACGGCTTGTTAATGACACCGACAAAATCGGTTACCGCTTTCGTTGGACTTTGCGAGTGATGATGGAGTGAAATATGAATTTCAAAGAGTTTTTACAAGAAAATATCGTTTTCTTAGATGGCGGAATGGGCACCTTGCTTCAACAAAAAGGGCTTAAAGCGGGCGAACTTCCGGAGCTTTGGAACCTTTCCAATCCCGAAATTATCACCGCTATCCATAAGGCGTATTACAATGCGGGCAGTAACGTCGTTTGTACCAACACCTTCGGCGCAAGCTCGCTTAAGTTCCAACAGGCAGAGCTTGAAACGATAATACAAGCTGCCGTTGCCAACGCGAAAAAGGCAAGGGAAGAAAGTAATTCCAACCACGAAAAATTTATAGCGCTCGATATAGGTCCGCTTGGTAAGCTTTTAAAGCCGCTCGGAGACCTCGATTTCGAGAACGCGGATGCGATTTTTGCAAATACAATAAAAATCGGTGTAGCTTGCGGTGTTGTCCTTATCTTTATCGAAACGATGAACGATAGCTACGAAACCAAGGCGGCGCTTCTTGCCGCTAAGGAGGTTTGCGACCTTCCGATTATCGTTACCAACGCCTATGGCGATGACGGCAAGCTTATGACGGGTGCAACTCCCGAATCGATGGCGGCGCTCCTTGAAGGTATGGGCGTTTGCGCTTTTGGCGCAAACTGCTCGTTGGGTCCAAAGCAGTTATACGAGGTTGCCGAAGTGCTTGTTAACTGCGCGAGCGTTCCCGTTGTTATGAAACCCAACGCGGGCTTGCCCAAATCGGTCGAGGGAAAGACTGTGTTCGATATTACCGCCGCCGAATTCGCCTTAGAGGTTGCAAAATTGGTCGAGCTTGGCGTAAGAATTGTCGGGGGCTGTTGCGGAACAACGCCCGAATATATTTCGGCGCTTTCCAATGAATTAAAGGGTATAAAGCCCGCACCGATTAAAGAAAAGAATATTACCGCCGTTTCTTCCTATACCCACGCGGTGTATTTTAATACCCCCGTGCTTATCGGCGAGCGAATTAACCCCACGGGTAAAAAAAGATTTAAGCAAGCCCTTTTGGAACGGGATATTGATTATATTCTTAACGAAGGTGTTAATCAACAGGAAAAGGGCGTTCATATTCTCGACGTTAACGTGGGATTGCCCGATATAGATGAATCAGAGCTTTTGACCGCCGCTGTTTGCGAGCTTCAAACGGTTACCGACTTGCCCTTGCAAATCGATACTTCAAATCCTACCGCTATGGAGCAGGCGTTAAGAAGATATAACGGCAAGGCGATGATTAATTCGGTTAGCGGTAAAAAGGAAAGTATGGAGGCAATCTTCCCGCTGGTTAAAAAATACGGCGGAGTTGTCGTTGCGCTTACGCTCGATGAAAACGGTATCCCCGAAACTGCGGAGGGCAGGTTTAATATTGCCAAAAAAATTCTTGAAACCGCTAATTCTTACGGCATAAGTAAAAAGGATATTGTATTCGATACTCTTGCTATGACGGTAAGTGCCGAAAAGGATGCCGCTAAGGTAACGCTCGAGGCGTTAAACAGAATAAAAAACGAGCTTGGTTGCCATACCTCGCTCGGTGTTTCCAACGTTTCGTTCGGACTTCCCGCAAGGGATGCAATAAACAGCGTTTTCTTTGCGCTCGCGCTGGAAAACGGGCTTTCCGCCGCAATAATGAACCCCTATTCCGCGGATATGCTAAAGACCTATTATTCCTATCTTGCGCTTAACGGGTTGGATAATAACTTCGCGCAATATATCTCGGCTTCCGAGCGCTTTGGGGTTACAACGCTTGTAACGCCCGCAACCGAGCAAACGAGCGAGCAACAAAGCTCCGAGCTTAAAACCGCGATAATAAAGGGCTTTAAGGAAAAGGCGGCGGCAATAACGACCGAGCTTTTAAAATCCCAAAGCCCGCTTGATATAGTTAATTCCGAAATTATTCCCGCGCTTGACGTTGTAGGCAAGGGGTTCGAGGAAAAAACGGTTTATCTGCCCCAGCTTCTTATGAGCGCGGAATCGGCAAAATTCGCCTTTGAGGTTATAAAGGGCGCGCTCTCGGGCGAGGGTGGCGCTTCCAAAGGGGATTTCGTGCTTGCTACCGTAAAGGGCGATATTCACGATATCGGCAAAAATATCGTTAAATTGTTGCTCCAAAACTATGGCTATAACGTTATTGACCTTGGTAAAGACGTTGCTCCTGCGGCGATAGTCGAAAAGGTTGTCGAGCTTAAGGCGCGCGCCTTGGGGCTTAGCGCGTTAATGACTACCACCGTTCCCGCGATGGAGGAAACTATTGCGCTGATAAAAGAAAAAGCTCCGTGGTGTAAGGTGGTTGTCGGCGGTGCGGTGCTAAATCGCGACTATGCCGAAAAAATCGGAGCCGACAGATACGCTCCCGACGCTCTCGAGGCGGTTCGCTTCGCCGAAGAAATATTTGGATAAAAAGAAAAGATGTGCATTACGTTGTTTCTTATAAAGGTGTTTACGAAAATCGCAGACCGACTTCTATATTCTGCCGATTTTGTGCTATAATGATGCGGGTGAAAAAATGGATGAATTAACAAAGAGAAAAACGCCAAGACATCAAGGTTTTGATTACAACAACGTCGGGGCATATTTCATAACGATTTGCACAAAAAACAGGAAATGCATCCTCTCTCGTATCGTAGGGACAGGCGTCCTCGACTGT
>JAZRTL010000107.1:0-1704 GCA_045652025.1 Eubacteriales bacterium | reverse complement strand
CTTGGGCTCGAAAGCGGCGTTGGTATTTGCGATAGCAATTTCCTCGAGAGCCATACCAACCGCGATTTTTGCGGTTACGCGAGCGATAGGATAGCCACTCGCCTTGGAAGCAAGCGCGCTGGGGCGAGAAACGCGGGGGTTAACCTCGATAAGATAGTATTGGCTGGAGTTAGGGTCGAGCGCGAACTGAACGTTACAGCCGCCTTCGATTTTTAGCTCACGAATAATCTTGATAGCGCTATCGTTAAGCATCTTTTGGTCATGCTCGGAAAGAGTCATAATAGGAGCAACAACGACAGAGTCACCGGTATGAACGCCGACAGGGTCAACGTTTTCCATACCGCAGATGGTTATAGCGTGATCGTTAGAATCGCGCATAACCTCAAATTCAATTTCTTTATAGCCCTTAACACTCTTTTCGATAAGAACCTGATGAACTGGAGAAAGCTTAAACGCATTAAGGCCTACTTCTATAAGCTCCTCTTCGTTATATGCAAAGCCGCCACCCGTACCGCCGAGCGTGAACGCGGGACGAAGAACAACGGGATATCCGATTTCCTTTGCCGCTTTCTTTGCTTCTTCGATATTATAAGTGATTTCGGAGGGGATAGTAGGTTCGCCGATAGATTGGCAAAGCTCCTTAAAGAGCTCTCTATCCTCTGCTCTTTCGATACTTTCGCTGCTTGTGCCGAGCAATTCTACGCCGCATTCGCGAAGGACACCCTTCTTTTCGAGCTGCATTGCAAGGTTAAGACCCGTTTGACCGCCGATACCGGGAACGATCGCATCGGGGCGCTCGTAACGAAGAATTTTCGCAATATATTCAAGCGTGAGCGGTTCCATATATACCTTATCGGCAATGGTGGTATCCGTCATAATAGTAGCGGGGTTGGAGTTACAAAGAACTACCTCGTAGCCCTCTTCCTTAAGCGCAAGGCACGCTTGGGTTCCCGCATAGTCGAACTCTGCCGCTTGACCGATAACGATCGGGCCCGAGCCGATTATTAAAATCTTTTTAATGTCTGTTCTCTTTGCCATTTTTTGCCTCCGAAATATATTACTTAATCTTTATAAACAATTTTTCCGTTGCAGACGGTAAGAACACATCTGCCAAAGAGCTTTTCGCCCGTGAACACCGTAGCTTTACCCGCAGAAAGAAACTCTTTAGGGTCGACGGTAAACTCTTTATTTAAATCCCAAACCGTGAAATCCTCGCCGAGCGGAATTCCAAAGCGTTTACGAGGATTTACACACATAAGCTCGACCAACCTTTCGAGCGTTAGCACACCCGTTTTAACAAGCTTGGTATAGAGCACGGGCAACGCCGTTTCTAACCCGACGATACCGAAAGCGCTTTTTTCGAGCCCCTTTGATTTTTCCTCTGCCGAATGGGGCGCATGGTCGGTAGCTATCATATCGATAGTACCGTCGAGGATACCCTCGACAAGCGCTTCCCTATCCGCTTTCGAGCGAAGTGGCGGGTTCATTTTAAACCTACCGTCCTCTTGCAAATCGCTATCGTCCATAACGAGATAATGGGGACCGGTTTCGCAGGTTATATTAACGCCCTCTTGCTTGGCTTTTCTTATTATATCAACACTTTCTTTAGTGGATATATGACAAACGTGGTAGGCGCATCCGATTTCTTTAACAAGCTCGATATCGCGAGCAATCTGGAGATATTCGCTTTCCGAGCAGATACCT
>JAZRTL010000106.1:0-2091 GCA_045652025.1 Eubacteriales bacterium | reverse complement strand
CTTTTGTTCGACGAGATAGAAAAAGCCCATTACAATGCCCTTACCTTGCTTTATCAAATTCTCGACGAGGGCTTTCTTGAGGACGGAAAAACGCTCGAGAAGGTACCCTTTAAGGATACCTACGTTATTTTCACCTCCAACGCAGGTAAGCAATTCTACGAGGAATACGTTAACGGTGATTTTTCGGACGTTGCTACCAAAACTATCGTTAGAGCGCTCGAAAAGGACAAGCACCCCGAAACGAAAGAGCCCTTCTTCCCGAGCGCGCTTTGCTCGCGTATTGCCCAAGGTAACGTGGTTATGTTCAACTATATGAACGCCCACGTTCTAATGGATATTGCAAAAAACACCGTCGCAAAGAACCTTAAAAGCTTTGAGAATACATACGGCGTAAGCTGTGAGCTTTCTCCGCTCGTGTATCCCGCAATCCTCTATGCCGAGGGTGGCTTGGGCGATGCAAGAACCATAACCGCAAGGTCGGATCAGTTCTTTAATAACGAGCTCCACGAGCTTGTTCGCCTTGTGTCCTCGCCGCTTTCAAAAACAAAGTTTTCGGATATAAAGAAGATAAACGTAGAGGTCGAGCTTCCCGAGGACGAGGACGTTAAAAAGCTTTTCGCTCCCGACGAAATCCCCAACATTCTTGTTTTCGATACCTTGGCGAATTGCGAAAAATATGCAGTCGATAATTCAAGCTTTATAATCCATGGCTTCGACGACCCGAAGAGCGCAAAGGTTTGCCTTAAAAAGAACGATATTAAGGCGATACTTATAAATATCAATTTCGGTAAAACGAATAGCGACGAAAAGGTTCTTAACATAGAGGACGTCCATTCCGAAGCACGCGATTTCTTTGTTTTTGCCCACGATAATTACGATGAAATCCCGATATACTTTATCGAAACCGATGAATATAACTTCGCAAAGGAAGAGATTGTTTCCTTTATGCGCAAGGGCGTTAAGGGAGTTATTAACGGCGCTTGCGGAACAGCGGAATTTAAAGAAGAAATGAAGAAATTCTGTGCAAGAATTTTGCAACAGGATTGTATGAACAAGCTTGCACGTCAAAACAAGGTCGTTTCCTACGAAACCGCCCAAACCGTTTCGGACGATGGAAGCGTTGCAACGCTCCGCTTGTTCGATTTTAAAACCACCACCGCGGTCGACCCCGAGGACGCGGATAATATCCTTAGCGCGTTCAGCAAGCCCGACGTTACCTTCGAGCAGGTTATCGGCGCAGATACCGCCCAAAAGGAGCTTAGCTTCTATGTAGATTACCTAAAGCATCCCCGTAAATATATCGGCACCGCGTTGTCCAAGGCAAAGGGTATTTTGCTTTACGGCCCTCCCGGTACGGGTAAAACTATGCTTGCAAAGGCAATGGCAAATGCTTCGGATACCACCTTTATAAGCATCGAGGGTAATAAGCTTATGGGCTCGCCCGGTAAATCGGGTAGCGAAAAGGTTCACCAGCTCTTTAGAACCGCTCGGAAATATGCACCTACGATTATTTTCATCGATGAAATAGATACTATCGGCAGAGAACGCGGAACGGGCAACGCCCAAGAGGACGCGCTGACCGCGCTCCTTACCGAAATGGACGGCTTTAAGGCGGATAATAACCGCCCTGTGTTCGTGCTTGCGGCAACTAACTATAATATCGAGGAAGGCACAAATAAAAGCTTGGATAGCGCGTTGCTTCGCCGTTTTGATAAGCATATCTATATCGGTCTTCCCGGTTATCTCGATAGAAAGCGCTTCTTGGAGGTTCGCACGTCGGATAAAAATTCCTTCGATATAAGCGCCGATGCTATCGAATCTATTGCAAGACGCTCATCGGGTCTTAGCCCCGCTAATTTAGAAAGCGTGCTTCAATCCGCACTTAGAGTTGTGCTTATGAGAGGCGACAAGCTTGTTACCGATAAGGACTTTAACGATTCGTTCGAGGCGTTCAACTTCGGCGAGGAAAAGACCTTTGACGAAGCGCATCTTTTGCAAACCGCTCGCCACGAGGCAGGCCACGCGTTTATATGCTGGTACGGCGGCAAAACGCCCTCTTACCTAACTATCGTGTCCCGCGGTAACCACGGC
>JAZRTL010000105.1:0-3220 GCA_045652025.1 Eubacteriales bacterium | reverse complement strand
GGAAACGAAATAGTAATAAACTTCGCCGTCCATCGCAGCTACGTCCGTATAAATGTCGTAATCCTGTTTGTTACCGTTAGGATCCTTAACGATGTCATAAGTAACACCGTTAAATTCAAAGCTGCCTGCCTTAATAGCCGCCGCAGCCGCCTTGGAAAATTCTTCGCCAAGGTCGTCAAAGCCGTCTCTAAAAGTAGAAACACCTGCAAGCGCGTTGCCAAAGAAGTCGGCAATTACAACGTAGCTACTATCCTTAAGTGCATAAGTATCGTCCGAAAGCTTAACGAGAGTGTAATACTCGCCGGAATCGGATTGGATCTGATATGCATTTTGCTCATCTTCGTTTTCGGAAGCAAGCATCTTCGAAATAGTGCTGTTTACGTTTCTTGAAACGTAGCTAAGCTGGCTTTGGGTATCGTCATCACAATCGGGGTTCCAATAGTTAACGTACTCGGTTCTGATTTGCGCGTAAGCATAGTCTGCGTTTTGTTCTTTCCAACCGTGGAAAACGTCGGTCTGTCCGTAAGGATAGAAGAGCGGGCCAAGGAAACAGAAAAGGAACAAAATTATCAAAACACACGAGCCCAAAATAGCGAGCTTGTTTCTTATAAAACGCTTAAATACCAATCTTGCAGGGCTAAGAACCTTAACGCGCGCCGCATCGTCCAAAGTCATCTCTTTTTTAGAGCTTTCTGCGCTTTGGGAAGAGAGCTTTTCTTCCTGATTGTTGTTACTCACGTTGCGGCACCTCCTTAGCTTAATCTTACGCGCGGGTCAACCACAGCGTAGAGTATATCGGACAACAAGGTGCCCAAAAGAATTAGTATAGACGAGAACGCCAAATAGAACATAGTAAAGGGAATATCGCCGTTTACCATCGAATGATAGGAAACGAAGCCGATACCTCTAATGTCGAAGAGCGTTTCGGTTATAAGCGCACCCGAGAAAAGACCGGGCAAAGAGCCGCCTACGATAGTTACGATGGGAATAAGTGTATTTCTGAACGCATGGTAGCCGATAACGACCTTTTCGGAAAGGCCCTTTGCTCTAGCGGTTCTAATGTAATCTGCGTTAAGAACCTCAAGAGTGTTGGTACGCGTATAACGCATAAGACCACCAATGCCGACTATTATCAAAGTTATAATGGGCAATATCATATGATGAGCGGTATCTAAGAACTTGCCAAATGCATCAAGCTGTTCGTAACCTCTGCCCTGCATACCGCCAATATCAAACCATTCAAGCTTAGCGGCAAACACCAATTTTAATAACGAAGCCAAGAAGAACGTGGGCATCGAAATACCGATAAGCGCCACGACCGATATAGTATAATCGGCGACACCGTATTGCTTTTTGGCGGCAAGAATACCCAGCGGTATTGCTATCGCTACCTCAAAAACAAACGCTATTAAGCTTAGGAAAAAGCTGTACCACACAACGTCTTGGAATTTTTCCACAACTGGTACGGTCCAGTTCCAGCTTTCGCCGAATTCGCCTTGTACGGCGTTTCCGAGCCAAGTAAAGTAACCTTCAACAAGGCCTTTATCCATACCCAGATTTGCTTCCATTTCGTCAACCCATTGCTCGTAGCTCTTTTGAGTGCCGGGCTGTTGAGAAAGCATACGGGCTTGTTTTTCGATATAACCCGAGGGCAAGCTTGCCATAAGGGTATATATTACGAACATTACGAGAAACAATATCAGCGTGCAGTAAAGCAAACGCTTGATAATAAATTTCACCATAAAATTTCACCGTCCTGTAAAAAAATGAGCGGTTCTAATACTCAAGTAAGAGTCTGCGGAGACCCGCAGACTCTTACCGAAAAAATCAACGATTTATACTAATTAGATAACCGATTTTGATTAGTTCATTTCGAGAGCTTCAATATCGTTCATCCAGCCCCAGAAGGTAGTGATATCGGGGGTGATGGTATCGATGTTGATAGCGGTGGTAGAAGCGATGATCGCGTTCTGTCTCTGGTAGGTAGGAATTTCTACTGCCCAGTCAAGAATGATTTCAAGGCATTCCTTGTAGGTTGCCTTTCTGTATGCTTGATCTTCGCTGGTACGAGCGTCCATAATAAGCTTGTCGAGGTTTTCGTCGGTAATGCTGTAGTGGTTAGAACCGGTAGAACCTTCAAGACCTACGATGTTGGAGCTGTGATATACCTGGTACATATCGGGGTCGATAGTTGCGTTCCAAGCTGCAGCCCAGATTTCGCATTCGCCTGCATCGAGAGTGTTCCAAAGAACGTTAGAATCGCTGGGGTCGGTAATAACGAGTTCCAAACCGATGGTAGCGAGAGCGTCCTTGGAGTTGGTGAATACGTTGTAAACGGGGTGGTCACCAATACCGTCAGCGGGGATAATTACTTCGTAAGAGAGCTTTGCTCCTTCGGGAGCAGCGGTGATAACGCCGTTGTCATCGAAGGTGTAGCCGGCTGCCTTAAGGAAGCCAACTGCTGCCTGAAGTGCTGCTGCATACTTTTCTTCAGCGGTCATATTAGCGCTGTAAATGTCTTTGCCTTCTACGTCAACGGAGTATGCAATTTGGTAGCCCTCATCAGCGGGCTTGGGAGCTGCCCAAGAGGTGTTGGAGATAGGATAGTTAATAACAGAAGCTCTGTCGCCATAGTAGGAGTCAACAACGCTTTCTCTGTATACGGAGAAGAGGGTTGCGAATGCTTTTCTAAGGTTCTTGGAAGCGTCGGAATCCTTTTCGTCGCCAACCTTAACGGTGTTAGCGCAGATACCGATGTAACCGTAACCGAGGTTGTCAACGGTGTAAGTGGTGATCT
Organism: Eubacteriales bacterium; assembly: GCA_045652025.1. GTDB lineage: Bacteria > Bacillota > Clostridia > Oscillospirales > CAG-382 > Coliplasma. Next base: position 423 of record JAZRTL010000105.1, on the reverse strand, counting down.
TGTTGCCGGAGAGTTCGCCGCCGTTTGCTTCCTTGATAGCATCTACGGTAGGAGTATCAAAGTTGGGGTCGGTGATATCAAAGGTACCAGCCTGAACGCCTGCAAACTTGTTACCAGCGTCGGTTTCCTGGAAGTTGATGTACTTGATCTTGGGGCAGCCCTTGAAGTAATATTCATTACGTTCATAGTTAACTACGCCGTTTTCGAACTTAACGAACTTGTAAGCGCCTGCGCCGAGGGGCTTAGTGGTCTTCGACTTAACGCCGGAGAGGTCACCCTTGGTGAAGCCAAACTTGTTTTCGCTGTACTTGTATGCATCTCTGCTGCCGTAGTAGTGGAGAGGAGCAACGGTAAGGCCGAGTTGGTAAATAGCGGTAGCGTCGAACTCGCTCATGGTAACCTTGAGAGAGTACATGCCGGTCT
>JAZRTL010000104.1:0-3558 GCA_045652025.1 Eubacteriales bacterium | reverse complement strand
ATTATATACCGACCGTTGTTTATTGACCGCGCGCGACCTGTTGTCCGAGGGTGAGAGCAAAGCTCTACTTCTTTGTGCTTGAATATAATACCATAAAGTATTTGTTTTGTCAATATGTTTTTTAGGAATTTTTGGGTTTATGGCTTTGTTTTTGTTGTAACCCTTTCCCCGCTTTATTTCATATACTTAATTTGAAGGGAGAGATTGTTTTATGCCGATGTTATTTTTAAGCCCATCTACACAGGAATACAACATATATTACGACGGAAGCGAAAGCGAAGAATATTATATGAACCTAATTGCCGATTATATGGAGCCCTATCTTACCGCGAGCGGCATTACCTTTACGCGCAACAACCCCGCGGGGAGCGTTGGGGATTCGGTTAGGGCTTCTAACGCGGGGGACTACGCTTTACACCTTGCTTTACATTCCAACGCCTCGGGCACGGCGAATTACGGACGGCAAACGGGAAGCGATATTTATTATTACCCCACCAGCATTAACGGCAAGCGCGCGGCAGACATTATAGTTACAAATCTTAAAAAGATTTATCCCCAGCCCGAAAAGGTACGCTCAATACCCACAACAAACCTTTACGAGCTTAACAACACCCGCGCGCCGAGCGTTTTGGTTGAGCTTGCATACCACGACAACCAAAGCGACGCGGAATGGATTAAAAACAATTTGCAATTAATTGCAGAGAACCTTTCGCAATCGGTTGCGGACTATTTTGGGGTTGTTTTGGTTGACCCAAATCCTTCGCAAAGCGGCGTTGTTGTTACGGAGGGCGGACGGCTTAACATTAGAAGCGCGCCCAATTTAGAGGCGAAAATAGTTGGGCAAATACCAAACGGAAGCCGAATTAAAATTAAAGGTCAAAGCGGAGATTGGTATTTGGTCGATTACAACGGAACCGAGGGTTACAGCTACGGCGGTTATATTAAATTAGAATAAAACTAAAACTGCACTTCAAACGAAGTGCAGTTTTTTATTTTTATTGAGCGGCATCAAGCTTAAAGGTTATTGTTTTATATTCACCGCTTGAGAGAGAACGGTTAAATCTGAACACGGTAACGACAACCTCATCACCCGCCTTGAATTTTGAAAGCGCGGTATCCAATTCATCAAGATTTGTAACTGCATGGCCGTTAAAATCGGTAATAATATCGAACCTTGAAAGACCTGCGCGATATGCCGAGGTATTCAAATCGATATCGCCTATAAGAATACCCTTGGGATATTCGCAAGAAGGTCTCATATTAAATTCTTCAAAGCCGTATTCAAGTTCATATACGGTAACACCGATACGGGGCGAAGCGGTTGCGATGCCGTTTTCGGGAATTTCCTCACCCGCGATAAGCTTTTTGAAGATTATTGTTGCATCACTAATCGGAATTGCAAAGCCGATACCCTCGAACTGTTCATCAACAAGCTTTAGCGAGGTTATACCGATTACGTTACCCGCCATATCAATAAGCGGACCACCGCTGTTACCGGGGTTTATAGAACAATCGGTTTGGAGAAGCGTCATTGTTTTTATAACCTTGCCCGAATCGTTGGTTATTTCAACACCGCGAGCAAGACCGCTAACGATACCGCTTGTCATTGTGCCCGCAAGCGATTGGTCATAAGGTGTGCCGATAGCGATAACGTTTTCGCCAACCTTAACGTTATTCGAATCACCGAATTCGACCTGAACGAGATTATTTGCTTCTATTTTAAGAACCGCCAAGTCGGTCGTAGCGTCGCTACCGACCAAGGTCGCAGCATATCTTGTTCCGTCATAGAAGACAACCTCATATTTATCGCCTTCAGCAATAACGTGGTGGTTGGTTGCGATATAGCCGTTTTGGGCATCGATAACGAAGCCGCTACCGATAGAATAGGGGTTTCCGCCCAACGAAACGTCAATCGTACAGCAGGAGGGCGAACAGGATTCATATATTTGGGTGAGCTTTGTAGAAAGGTCAATATTTGAATCGCCCGAGGGGGTAAATTCGGGCACGCTATATTCGGGACGGCTTGTATCCGAGGTAGACGTTGAGTTAGAGTTAACCCCTGTATTTTCCAAGAAGTTTAAGCCACCCTCGGCAAAATACACGGCAACGGTAGTAACCGTTAAAAGTGCAAGCACAACCAAAACGATAACTAATATTTTACCAACGTTTCTGCCGCCGTTATTTTTATTTGACCCATTCCATTCGAAAGGTGCTTCGGGTCCGTTGAAGCCATTATTGAAATCCGACATTAGATACTCCTTTTTATATTTACAATTATTAATTCAAGCGTCTTGGAGCAGGTTCGACCAGCGCGATAGGCAAGGTAAAGCTGAACTCGGTATATTCACCGCAAACGGATTCTACAACTAAATCCGAGCCGTGATTAAGAACCGAGGTTCTTGCGATATACAAGCCAAGCCCCGTACCGCTTTTATCCAGCCCGCGAGAGCGGTCGGTTTTATAGAAGCGGTCGAAGATATGGGGCAATTCCTCTTTTGGTATTCCATCGCCCGTGTTGCGAATTTTAAACAACGCCTTGCGGTTCTTTTTACCGTCCGAAACTACCGAAACGTTTATGGTTATACTTCCGCCCGCATGGGTAAATTTGACAGCGTTATCGGTTAGGTTGAATATTACGCGGTGGATAGAATCGCGGTCGGCGTTAACGAAAACATCATCCTCGCCCGTTTCGAAAAGAATATCGATATCCTTTTCGCTTATCTTCGATTCAAGCGAGATTAAAACCGTTCTTGCGGTTTCGGAAAGGTTGAAATCGGTCGGCTTTAAATCGGTACCGCTTTCGAGGCGGGTAACCTCGAGCAAGGAATTTACCAAGCGCGAAAGCCGTCTTACCTCTTGAGAGATGATATTAAGATAATATTCCTGTTTTTCGGGCGGGATAGTACCGTCGAGAATACCATCGACAAAGCCCGAAATAGTTGTCATTGGTGTACGCAAATCGTGGGAAACGTTACCGATAAAGGAATTACGCTCGTTTTCGATTTGCTTTAGTGATTCCGCCATTTCGTTAATTGCGGTAGCAAGCTCGGCAACCTCGTCCTGACCGGTTACCTCTATCTTTTGGTCGAACCTACCTCTTGCATAGCTTTTTGCCGCCGAAACGATTTGGCTAAGCGGCTTTGTGGTTCTTCTTGAGATTATATAAAGCGAAATCATCGCGGCGAGGAAGACCCAAAGCGATACGGTAATTGTTACCATAAGTATATCGCCGAAAACGACGTTGGTATAGTTGCGAACGCTTATTAAGACGTAAACCGGCTTATTATCTACGGTTGCAACGCGATAGCTGTTAAATTGCGTTTCCTCGAAAAGACCGTCAACCGTACTGATTAAAAACGCGTTGTTGTTCGATTGCATAGAGCTACGAACAGATTCGGTTAAGAGAAGCGATTTCGATTTAGAATGCGCATCGGTTGTTGTAACCAAGTTGCCGTTATTATCGAAAACGTAAATTTCGGCATGGGCACTTTGGGCAAAATTCTCTAACAATGATTGTAATTTACTTTTTGGTTTAAAAGCAGTATAGAGGTTATTATA
>JAZRTL010000103.1:0-5589 GCA_045652025.1 Eubacteriales bacterium | reverse complement strand
AATAAAGGAGTTAATTATGGAAATACTGCACGTTATTCCAATTAATGCAACCTATATCGTCCCCTTGGCAAATATGCTTCAGCGTTACGATAAAGATAATAAACATACGTTTATGGTAACAACCCCGTTCCAAACCGTTGTTAAGAATAATATGAACCTCTTGCAAATCAGAGGTTTGCAGTTTGTTCCGATTTTTAAGGGCAACTCCTTTAACAAGAAGATGAAATTTATAAAGTCGCGCGTTAAAGAAGCCGACCACGTTGTTTGGCATACATTTGCCACCAACGAAGGATATATTCCGTTTTTGCTCTATTCCAACAAATCCCTCCTTAAGAAATCCACTTGGATTCCTTATGAGGGCGAAATCGGAAGCTATATGAACGTCGCTAACAAACGTTTAAACAGACGAGTCAAGCGCGTTAACGAATATATCCAAAGCCACGTCCGCTTTGTTGGCCTTGACCATATTTCCGATGCGGAATACTTAGCACAGAAGAGCAAGGGCGACAGAATTACAACGCTTCTCCCCTATCCCAACAACCGCGAGCAAAACGAGGTTTTGGCTCGTTGTATCGAGAACAACGAACCCACTATCAAAAACGAACGTCCCTTCGTTCAAGTTGGTCTTAATTCCCAAAGTCTTAACGGACATGGTGAAATGATAGACATTTTATCAGAAATGGCTGATATTCAAGAATCGATTGTATTTATGCAGTTTTTCGCTGCTTTAAACGATACTCGTTGCGCTGTCGGCACAAAGGTTTATAAAAACAGAATCACCAAAAAGGTAAACAAGCTTAAATGCAAGTGCATTTTTAAAAATGCACGCCTATCTGCAGATGATTATATTAAGCACCTAAACAGGATGGACGTTGTTGTTCTTAACAACAAGATCACCTGCCAAATGCCCACCTTGCTTTCGATTTTAGCACTAAATAAACGCGTTTTCATTAACGAGGAATCCCCTATTTATAATTACCTAAACGAATTGGGCGCTAACGTATATTCGTTTAAGGATTTAATCGAATGTAACTCTTTATCCCAAGCGAGAGATTTTCCTCCCTCCCAAATCCCCGAGCAGCTTAAGAGCTATTATACCGAGGATAACGTTTATAAGCTTTGGGAAAAATGGCTTAATTTAATTAATAGCTAAAGGTATTTTGAAATGAAAAACAAAAAGAACAGAATTAAATTCTTACATATAGTAGGCCCCGATACAAAAAATTCCTATGGCATCATGTCCCAAATCCATAAAACACAAAATATGGAAGAGCATAGGTTTTTCATCGGTGCATACGAAAACTGTAGAGAAAGATTTCCTAAGCTTTACGAATTTGACGATAACATTTTTATGCCCGAATTTTGTCCTCGTCCCGGAAGACTTTATAGATTGTGGTTCTTCTATAAAACGCTTAAAAACGCAGACGTTTTAATTTGGCATAGCTTGTATTTCGTTACCCAAAAATATCTTTGGTTCCTTTTCTTGTTCCCGAGCTTGCAAAAGAAATCGGTTTGGATTGAATGGGGCGCAGATTTATACCTTTGGCAATATCCGCCCACAAGCTTTAAAAACAAGATTAAAAACTACGTTAACAAAAAGGTGCGCGAACGTTTTAGATATATCGGCACTACCTTCCCCGTTGACTCTATAGAATATGAGCGTCAATTCGGTAAGGGAAAATGCTTCTATACCCCTATGCCCAACCCTTATAAGGGTGCTACAGAGCTAATTGATAGCATTTTAGCTACAAAGCCCGAGAAAAAAAGATGGGACCGCACAACCGTTCAGGTTGCGCACAACGCTTTTACGTTTAACAACCACTTTAGCTTAATCGGAATGCTTGAACGCTTTAAGGATGAAAACATTCATCTTCTAATTCCGCTTAGCTACGGTGTTTACGGTATAAACGGCCAATACGGAAGCAAGCAATATATTCAAGCGGTCAAGAAATTTGCAAACACTCGTTTCCCCAACAAGAACTCTGTGATGAGCAAAAATCTCCCGTTCGATAAATATTTGGATTTATTATGGAATATCGATATAGTAATTTTCGATTTCGACCGTCCTTGCGGATTGGGCACGCTTCGTATTTTGCTTTTAATGGAAAAGAAGATATTCCTCCCCTCCGGCACACCTTATTATGATTTCTTGGTGTCTAAGGGACTTCCGATTTGCGATACAAATAAAATTCCCGAAATGACATACGAGGAATTTATTAAGCCCGTTGAATATAAAGATCTTTCTTGGGTTAAAGAATATATGAACAACGAAGCTGTTATCGAAAATTGGAACAATATGTTCGCTGAATTAAAGGACATCTTTAACATTGACTAACGCGAGGAAAATATAATGAAAAAACTTATGGTATTGGGTGCAACCTTTACTCAAGTTCCCCTTATTGAAACCGCAAAAAGAATGGGTTACCACACCATTGTTGCAAGTATCTTAGGCGATTATCCCGGTTTAAGATGTGCAGATGAAATTTGTGATGTAGATATTTCTAACCCCGATGCTGTTTTAGCAAAGGCAAAGGAACTTAATATCGACGGTATTGCTACCTGCTGTATGGACCTTCCGGTTCGTGCGCTTGGCAAGGTTTGCGAGAATATGGGGCTTTGCGGTATGTCCGAAAACGCCGCTTTGCTTTCGAACCAAAAGCTTTTAATGAAAGATGCGTTCGTTAAAGGTGGGGTTAAAAGTCCTGCATACAGAAAGGTTTCTACAATAGCCGACGTAGAAAAGACTTGGGCAGAGCTTCCTCATCCACAAATTTTAAAAGCAGTTGACCTTCAAGCAAGCAGAGGTATTTACGTTTGTAACACGCTTGACGAATTAAAAAACGCTTTTAACGAAGCTATGCAGCTCACTCGCGAAGATTTTTGTATAGTAGAGCAGTTTGTTAAAGGTATCGATATCGGCGCGCAAGCGTTCGTTTATAACGGAGAAATTCTGTTTATACTTCCTCATAATGACGAAGTATATGCAGGTAGCGCAAACAAGCCGATAGGCCATTCCGCTCCTCTTCTTGCAACAGATAAGGTTTATAAACAAACTCTCGAGCAATGTGAGCTTGCAATAAGAGCAATGGGCCTTGACAACTGTGCCGTTAATATCGACCTTATAAAGACCGATGACGACGAAGTATATATGATTGAGCTTACGGGTAGAGTCGGTGCAACAGGATTGCCCGAATTGGTTTCTTTATACTATGGTATTAACTATTACGAAATGATTGTTAAAACCGCGCTTGGCGAAGATCCGAGGGATATTTTTAACAACCGTCCCGAAAAAGTCACTCCCAACGCATCTAGATTTATCACTTCTAACGCAAACGGTATATTAAAACAATTAATTAATAACAATACCCCTTCCGACGATATTGCAATGATGGATATCTTTGTAAGCCCCGGCGATAAAATCCGTAAATTTGAGGACGGCAAGGATAGGTTAGGCCAGGTTATTGTAACGGGAGAAACACTTGCTAAGTGCTTTAGCCGCTTGGATGAAATTGAAAACAACTTTACAGTCGAATTTGCAGACTGATAATATCCAATTACAAATACAAACAAAATCAAGGTGGTAAAATCATGTCTAATAACGAAAATAAAAGACAAGGTGCAGTTAATTCCGCTGTTCAAGCAAACCAAAAGAAAATGTTGAAGGTTAAAGGCGTAGATAACTATTGGTTAAAGACATGGGATAAAACGCCTGTATCCTTGACAGAAGAACAGCTTAAAGAAGTTAATGATTTTTGGAGCAAATATTCTTTTGCTTATCAAAATGACCCGACTTTCCAAGAAATATATACTTACGCATCGGGACGATTTGACCCTAAATATGTACCAAACGGTTTAAATGCATATTATATGTTCCGTTTTTATGATGATCCTAACTATCATCATGCTTTCCACGATAAAAACTATCGCGATTTATTATTCCACGACTTCGCTTGTACTAACGCTGTAGTTCGCAGAATCAAGGGGTATTTTTACGACAATAACTATAACAAGCTCAGCTATGATGCAGCAATCAGCCGCTTGGAAGAACTTATTAACACAACCGAAGAAAAGTTAATTGTAAAGCCCACTCCCGGTGGTGGCGGTAACGGAATTAACTTTATTCGCCAAGGCGATACTAAGGTAACTATTTCCGCATTGCTTGACAGCATAAAAGGCGACGATATTATTATCGAAAAGTTTATGAAGGCGCACAGCACCTATGCCGCTGCAAACCCTACTTCGCTTAACAGCTTAAGAATTATTTCTTTCCTATATGAAAACGAGATTGAAATTATCGCGGTTTTATTCCGTATGGGAGCTGTAAAAAAAGAAGTCGATAATTTCGCCCAAGGCGGTGTTGCTTGCGGTGTAAATCCCGATGGAACCTGTATGGACTTTGGTATTGACCACTTTGGCAACCGTTACACCGTTCACCCCAGCGGATTTGAATTCGCAGGACACAAGCTATATGGCGTTGAAAAAGCTATTGAATTAGTTAAAAATCTCCACTGGAGAGTTCCCCAATTTAAGCAAATGTCCTGGGATATTGCTGTAGTTGAAGACGGAACGCCTACACTTATCGAAATGAATCCGCGTGGCGACGTTGCAATTTATCAATCCATCGGTGCGCTCCCCTTTGGCACTAGAACCGAACAGATTTTGGACGATTATCTTATTACAATGTTCTTTAATTTGGGCGCAAACGATGAGTGGGATTTCAAGGAATACCACAACCACATTATCTTAACAAAATATGCCGGAAATAACGAAAACGTTGTTGTTCCCGAGCAAATTAACGGAAAAACCGTTACACATATCGAAAATGGTTGTTTTACCTCTAATAGTATTAAAACCATTACTATCCCCGGTTGTGTAAAGTCTTGGTCTAATGCGATTAGCACGGCTAAGGGCGACAATGCCCCTAAAATTGAACATTTAACAGACGAAAGAAACATAACTGTCGAAATACCCGTTATTACCTCGGGTGTGTCCGAAAACGCCTCCAACGTAATTTGTTGGAATAAAACCACCGATGCAACCGCTTATTATATCTATCGTATGCACAACAGCAAAAGAAGTTTTGTTAAGGCAGTAAGCGCTTCGGTTAGCTCTTTTGCCGACCATAACGTTCTTGATGGCGAAAAATACACTTATTATTTAAGAGCACACAATTCTGCTTGCAATATTCTTAGCGATTGGAGCAAACCAAGCGCAATTATAACGAAAGTAGATTAGATTAACAAGGAGCTTATGATGAATATCGAAAGTACTTCATTAAATGATGTAAAAATAATTACACCGAGAGTATTTGGCGACAACCGCGGTTGGTTTTATGAATCCTATAACAAGGACAAGTTTAAAGAGCTTGGCTTGGATATGGAATTCATTCAGGATAACCATTCGTTGTCGGTTCCTAAATTCACCTTAAGAGGCATCCATTTCCAAAATGACCCTTACGCCCAAGCAAAACTCGTTCGTTGCATACGCGGACGTATTCTGGACGTTGCGGTTGACCTTAGAAAAGGTTCGGAAACCTATTTAAAATGGGTCGCGGTTGAGCTTTCCGCAGAAAACAAAAAGATGCTCTTC
>JAZRTL010000102.1:0-3825 GCA_045652025.1 Eubacteriales bacterium | reverse complement strand
ACGTATTGCAAATCCGATACGCACAAAAGCGCACAAAAAGACACCTTTTAGGTGGTTCGCATTTACTTAATTCGCTCTATTCTACCATATTTCTTCAATATTTGCAATAGTATTTTATTCTTGCAAATTTTTTGGCTTTATAGTAAAATAGCCAAAACACACCAACCCCTTTAAAAAGGCAAAGTATGCGGTGTGATTAACCTTATGCGGTGATATTTATGAAAATACTTTCTTTCGGCGAAATTTTATGGGATATATTCGGGGATAAACGGGAAATAGGCGGTGCGCCATTTAATTTTGCGGCGCATTGTGCAAATCTCGGCGCAAAAAGCTTTTTAATTTCGGCTGTCGGCAACGACCAAAACGGGTCCGACGCGCTTGAAATCGCAAAAAGCAAAGGCATTAATTGCGATTTTATTGCAAGCACCGACTTTAAAACCGGATGTTGCAACGTCAGCTTAAGGGACGGCATTCCCTTTTATGACCTCGAGCGCGACGTTGCTTACGACCATATCCCCTGCCCCGATATTAAAACGGATTGCGACGTGCTTTATATGGGCACTCTTGCAATGCGCTCGCCTTGCTCGCTAAACAGCTTTAATTCCTTAGCCGAGCGGGTAAACGCGCGCGAGGTTTTGTTCGACGTGAATTTCCGCGGCGATTTTTATAGCAAGGAGCTTGTTTTTTCGTTGCTTGGGATAACTACGGTTCTAAAAATAAGCGACGAGGAAATTGGATTTTTCGGCAGCGGTAGCCACGAGGAAATTTGCAAAAATCTTGCGGCGCAGTTTCCAAAGCTAAAATACATTTGCCTTACGCTCGGTAAAAACGGAGCGATGGCTTTGGATTGCAAAAAGGGCGAGCTTTTAATTTCCGACCGCCCAAAAAGCAAGCCGATATCCACCGTTGGCGCAGGCGATAGCTTTGCGGCGGCCTTTATAGTTAACCTTGTTGGCGGCGCTACCCCCTTAAGCTCGCTTAACCGCGCCGTTTCGCTTAGCGATTACGTTGTTACACAGCTTGGCGCAGTACCCGATTACAAGCCGTTCCGTTCGGTTGCGGATAGTTGGAATTTATTAATTTGAATTGAATATTTTAATTTACTTTTTGGCGGTATAATCCCGCCCAAAAAGCAAAAAACAGCCGTAGCGGGAAATTATATCTTTTCCCCGAGCAAAGCGGATTTTCCGTTTTGCTTATACGGCGTTTTTTATTTGCTCTCGGCGTTGATTTTTATTGACTTTAAGGGGTTTAAGTGGTAGAATGATTATAACTAATTTAAAGAGGAAAATGCAATGAGAAAAGCTTTGATTTTTGATGGAAACAGCATACTCAACCGCGCCTTTTACGGTGTTCGTCCGCTTAACGCGCCCGACGGGCTTCCGACCAACGCGCTTTTTGGCTTTGTGGGTATGATAAACAAAGCTTTTTCGCAAATCGGCGGTGATGCCGATTACGCCGCGATTGCCTTTGACCTTAAGCAAAAAACCTTTAGACATCTCGCTTGCGATACCTATAAGGCAACAAGAAAGCCGATGCCCGAGGAGCTTGCGCTCCAGCTCCCGTTTGCGAAGCAATTAGCAAGCGCGTTGGGGCTTAAGGTCGTTGAGATTGGCGGTTACGAGGCCGACGATATTTTAGGCACGCTTTCGGCAAGGTTTAGCGAGAGCGATATTTCCACCTATATCGTTACGGGCGACAGGGACAGCTTCCAACTGGTTAACGAGCGTGTTACCGTGCTTCTTGCCTCGAACGAGGACACGAAGGTTATTACCCCAAAGGAAATTTTAGAAAAATACGGCGTTGACCCCCGCCGTCTTATTGATATTAAAGCGCTTATGGGCGACAGCTCGGACAACATTTCAGGTGTTGCGGGCATTGGCGAAAAGGGCGCTATTAAGCTTATTACCCAATACGGCTCGCTCGACGGCGTTTATGAAAACGCGGAAAGCATTACCGGCTCGGTCGGCAACAAGCTGCGCGAGGGTAAGGAAAGCGCTTATATTTCGCGCTTTCTTGCCGAAATCAAGCTCGACGTGCCGTTGCCCTTTGAATTGGACGAATGTGCCTTTAACGGCAACGATACTATTGCCCTGCGCGAGCTTTATACCCGCCTTGGCTTTAAGCAATTTTTAGATAAGCTTGCCGCAACCGCTCCCGCCGTTACGGAAAGCGAGGAGTTTTTACCTCTTAGCCAAATCGGCGACGTTAGCGAAGAAACGGTTTTTGTTGCCGTTTGCGGCGAAGAAATTAGCATTTTTGCAAACGGAAAATGCTTTAAGGGCGACACCGCGACCGCAATTAAGCTTGCGGCAAACGCCAAGGGCGCGGTTTGTTGGAGCTCGAAGGAAATACTCCATATTTCCAAGCGCTTGGGAATTGAATTTAACCGACTTGACGACCTTTCCTTAATGGCTTACGTTTGCTTCCCTGCCGATAACGGCGTTTCTTTTGGCAAGGTTGCGCTGGATTTACTTGGAGTTAACGTAAGCGAGGTTTTGGTTTCGCTTCTGCCCGAGCTTTACAGCAAGCTAAAGGAGGAGCTTACCCCCGCGCTTAACAACCTATACGAGATGTTCGAGCTTCCGCTCGCGGAGCTTTTGTGCCGTATGGAAATCGACGGATTCCCCGTTGACAAAAAGGCACTTAACGATTTTTCGGATTTGCTTTCGAAATCCATTGCCGACGAGGAGCAAGCGATTTACGCGCTCGCGGGAGAGGAATTCAACATCAATTCCCCAAAGCAGTTGGGCAATATTCTTTTCGAAAAGCTTATGCTTCCCCATTACCGCAAAACAAAAAGCGGATATTCTACCGATAAGGAAACGCTTGAAAAGCTCGTTCCTTACCACCCTATTATTAGCTTAATTCTTGAATACCGCGAGGATACCAAGCTTAAAAACACCTATTGCGACGGTATGGGCAAGCAAATTACCGAGCAAGGCAGAATCCACACCACCTTTAAGCAAACCCAAACGCTTACGGGCAGACTTTCCTCGGCAGAGCCGAATTTGCAAAACATCCCCGTTAGAAGCGACAAGGGCAGAGAGCTTCGCAGATTCTTTACGGCAGAAGAGGGGCATATTCTTATCGATGCCGACTATTCGCAAATCGAGCTTAGAATTCTCGCGCACGTTTCGGGTGATGAAACGCTTATTAACGCCTTTAAAAACGGCGAGGATATTCACACCGTTACGGCAAGTCAGGTTTTTGGCGTACCCGCCGAGCAGGTAACGAGCGAGATGAGAAAGCGCGCCAAGGCGGTCAACTTTGGCATTATTTACGGCATTGGCGATTATTCGCTATCCCAAGACCTTAAAATCCCGCGCAAGACCGCGGCGGAATATATAGAAAACTATCTTTCCAACTACCCCGGTGTTAAGGAATATTTGCAAAGCGCAAAGGACTTTGCGCGTGAAAACGGATATGCAAAATCCTTTTTCGGCAGAAGAAGATATATCCCCGAGCTTTCGGCAAGCAACAAAAACGTTCAAGCGTTCGGCGAGCGCGTTGCGATGAATATGCCCATACAGGGCGCGGCGGCAGACCTTATTAAGCTTGCGATGATACACGCCGACAGAATGCTTCGCGAAGGCGGGCTTTCGGCAAAGCTCATTTTACAAATACACGACGAATTGATAATTGATTGCCCGATAGAAGAAGCAGATAAAGCCGAAGCGATTCTGCGCGAGGCGATGCAGAGCGCGGCAGACCTTAAGGTTCCGCTTGCGGTCGATATTGGCAGAGGCAAAAATTGGTTCGAGGCGAAAAATTAATTTAAAGAGGATAAAATGTCGGGAACACTAAGTCGGAGGCCAAGCGGTC